>JBHPCX010000120.1:0-9788 GCA_042573485.1 Thermodesulfobacteriota bacterium
GATAACACCTGAGAACAGTCCCGCGGCCAACTATTCATTTGATGTAACTCCCGGAAGGCTGATCTCGGGATTAATCACAGAGAGGGGCATCTGCGAGGCGAGGGAGGACAGTATTCTTGATCTGTATCCCGAACACAGAAATTAAAGGTCGAACAAAACCTCTGTGGATAGACAAAACTTACAGGAGATTCAATGGACAAAGTTAAAGTTGGAATAATTGGCGGTACAGGCCTGGATGATCCTGAAATCCTGGTTAACGCGAGTGAAAAAGAGGTTGAAACACCATATGGAAACCCTTCATCAACCCTTACAGGAGGGAAAATAGGAGAAACCGATATTGTTATACTTGCCAGGCATGGCAAAAACCATTCCATTTACCCATCAGGAGTTAATTACAGGGCAAATATATTTGCTTTAAAAGAAGAAGGGTGTACCCATATAATCGCAACCACAGCCGTAGGTTCTTTACGGGAGCAGATAGCACCCGGGGATATTGTCTTTATGGACCAGTTTATTGATTTTACAAAGCACAGAGTGCTGACCTTTTATGATGAAGATAAGGTAATTCATACTTCCATGGCTGATCCTTTCTGTGAAAAGCTCAGATCCCTGCTTATAGGAACAGCTGAAGAACTTGATCTGAAGCATCATAAAAAAGGAACTGTCATTACCATTGAAGGACCCAGGTTTTCCACGAAGGCTGAATCACACATGTTCAGAGGCTTTGGGGCTGATGTAATAAACATGTCAACAGTTCCCGAGGTTATATTGGCCCGTGAACAGGGGATATGCTATCAAACAATCGCAATGTCAACGGATTATGACTGCTGGAAGGAAGGCGAAGAACCCGTAACCTGGGAAATGATACTCAATATAATGAATAATACGGCTGAAAATGTTAAAATGCTTATCTTAGATACTTTACCAAAAATAGAATTCGGAAACGACAAGTGCAAAGGGGGGTAGCCTGGAATGACAATTAAAAGCCTGATACGAAACATACCTGATTATCCTAAAAAAGGTATAATATTCAGAGACATAACTACACTTATAAAGGATCCGGCCGGATTTAAATTCGTTATTAATAACCTCAAAGATAGATATTCCGAAAAAATCGATGATTTTGACACAATTGCCGGTATTGAATCACGGGGTTTTATTGTCGGAGGGGCATTATCCTACTGCCTCGGAAAAGGATTTATTCCAATCAGGAAAAAAGGTAAACTTCCTGCTGAAACCGTATCCCACGAATATGAACTTGAATACGGCACAGATACTGTGGAAATTCATAAGGATGCCATTAGTAACGGGGACAGGGTCCTTATTGTGGATGACCTGCTTGCAACCGGTGGTACAGCCATGGCAGCGGTATCACTGATTGAAAAACTTGGGGGTATTGTTGCGGAACTGGCCTTTGTCGTGGATCTTCCTGATTTAATGGGATCGAAGAAAATCACTGACAGGGGTTACGATATCTACACAATGATTGAATTTGAGGGGGAATAATTATCAGTAGACTTGAACAAATATTTCGTCTTGAAGAAAACGGGAGTGATGTCAGGACTGAAATAACGGCCGGGGTAACCACATTTCTTACAATGGCCTACATTATTGTTGTCCAGCCCATGGTTATCTCAGGTGCAATGTTCGGTTTCGAAACAGGTATGGATTTTGGTTCAGTATTGTCAGCTACCTGCATCTCTGCCGCTATCGCCACGCTGATTATGGGGCTTTATGCCAGATATCCCATAGCGCAGGCGCCCGGCATGGGTGAAAATTTCTTTTTTGTTTTTTCCGTTCTTCCCGGTGTGGCTGCCGCGGGATATACAAATTCCTGGCAAGTAGGCCTTGGGATCATTTTTATTTCAGGTGTTCTTTTTCTCGCGGTTTCTCTTCTGGGAGTTAGAGAAAAAATAATAAATGCTGTAAGTCCAAGCATGAAAAATGCCATGGCTGTCGGAATAGGCCTTTTTATAGCGTTTATAGGACTTCAGAATACAGGAGTGATTGTAACAGCAGCATCCATTGTGTCAATGCCTGATGAAACGATAATCAGCCCCGGAACACTCGTCAAGCTGAATCCAGGGATAGTCTCAATAGACCTTTTAATATTTTCAGCAGGACTCCTTATTACATCTGTCTGTCATGTCAGGAAAGTAAGGGGAGCCATTATTATCGGTATAGCAGGGGCAACGCTTCTATCAATCATTATTAAGATACTTATTACAAACTTCATTTCTATCAGTGAATGGTCTTTGATCGCAGACTCCGGGTTGAAAAAGGACTTTATTCTTGCTTCCGGAATTTTCTCAATGCCGCCTTCTATTAAACCAACATTTTTTAAAATGGATATTGTCAGTGCCATTTCTCTGTCGATGATCCCTTTTATTATTATATTCCTGTTCATGGACCTCTTTGACACATTAGGCACCCTTATCGGTGTAGGTGAACAGGCCGGTTTGATAAAGGACAATAAGCTTCCCAGGGCAAACAGGGCTTTAATTTCTGACGCGGTCGGGACTGTCGCGGGCGCATGTATGGGAACCACAACAGTTACCAGTTTCATTGAAAGCGCCGCCGGAGTAGAGCAGGGGGGTAAGACCGGGCTGACCGGAGTGACTGTCGCGGTTCTTTTCATACTCGCTCTTTTTTTCAGCACTTATATCAGCAATTAAACTTACGCCGTGTTCTCCAATCCTTCTGCAGTAATCAGCATCCTCATCGGCTATTTCATTTGCTGTTTTTAGAACGGCTTTTATATTCTTTTCCAGTGAATATTCCGCTTTTATGGTATCAAGCTGTCTCTCTACCGCCCAGGATAAATTTACGGCAGTTGGCCTTGTCGCAATGAGTTTATCTCCCGACTTTTTCATGAAAGTATAAAAATCGCCCTTCACTGGAGCTTCCAGCGCGGCGAGATACATCCCATACCCGGCTGTTGCGCCGATAAGGCCCGCGCCTCTTACATTCATCTCTTTTATGGCCCTTGCGGCATCATCCAAACAACACATATCCTTGATTTCAAACTTGTGGGGAAGCTTTAACTGGTCGATAATGCTTATTTTTTTGTTATCATTTTCATTGGCCCAAATAGTTCGAAAATGTTTTCCGTTTACATCCACGTCTCACCTCTTTTAAAATAATATGAATATGAGGGTATTCTACAGTTTAAAAAGCACTGTTCTGGTTAGTATCTTATTTTTTAATTGATGAAAAAATTATCAAAATATATATAAAAACACAATTATTTTAATCTTTAATTATTGTTTTATTACTTTAAACAATATAGAACTTATTTAAATGTTATCAGCACTCAGGATAAGGTTTCCACCGTTGCTTACAGCTATTGCGGTATAAAATTAGCGGCGGGACAGGCAGCTGAAAGCTTCATCTAACAGGAATCGATGTTTCTCGCTGGGGACTAACTAGCAGTTAAATTTTTAATAATATAACAACTATTTCTCGCATGAAAAAACTCCTTAAAAAGTTCTTATATATTTCAGCCTTTCTGCTGGCAGTATTACTTCTTGCCGTCACATCCTTTTTCTTTTATGTCCGGAGTGATGTAGACAACCAGATCGAAAGAGGTGCTATTGAAAAGGTAATATTTTCCGAAAGTCCGGTCTATTATGATGACGGGATAACTCCCATCGGTGTCTATTTTGAAAAACAACACAGCAAGTATGTCAAATATAATGACATTCCGAAGATTTATATAAAAGCTCTAATAGCGTCAGAAGACCATGATTTTTTCACACACCCGGGGTTTGATATAAAAGGTATTATACGCGCCTCTATAGCCAACCTGAAGGCGGGCAGAATCGTACAGGGCGGCAGTACCCTTAGTCAGCAGACTGCTGAAAATGTGTTTAGAAGGGAAAAAAGGGGTTTTGTGTCACAGTTAAAAGAGCTTTTCAGGGCACTTATCCTGGAACACACCTATACCAAGGAAGAAATCCTTGAAATGTATGTAAATCAATTTGATGTTACAGGTTTCGGTAAAGGTTTCAGAATAGCATCTGAGTATTTTTTTGATAAAGATCCCGATGAGTTAAACCTTGTTGAAGCAGCCTTTATTGCGGGCATGGTTAAGGGGCCATCCAAATACAACCCTTTTACAAAAAATACAGAGGAAAAGAAAAAACTGGCATTAAAAAACGCCAAAACAAGAAAAAATTATGTCATTAAGAATATGCTGAAACTGAACATGATTACAGCCGATGAATATCTTGAGGCAATTGAAAAAGAGATTCCTTTTAAAGAGGGAAAGGTCACATACAAATTGAATGTCGTACTCGATTACGTGAGGCAACAGCTTGAATCGGAATATTTTGATGATGTGCTTTATAATCAGGGTATCGACAATATTGCTACATCCGGTATAAAAATTTATACCTCTATTTCAAATGAAATGCAGGATACAGCGCTTAAAAGCGTCAGAAATAACCTTCCTTTGCTTGATATCCGCCTGTCAGGTTTTGATCCCGGGTTGTATAAGGAAAGATATATTCAAAAGGCAGGCACCTATTACACAAATCAGAAATCAGGCCTGCCCTTTTTCGCCCGTATCGATGAAATAAATCTGGATGGTGAAAAAACAAGTATGACAATGTCATGGGATAACGGCGAAGCAGGAATTTTAAACTACCAGGGCATGAAGAAGGTATGCGATACTTGGGCACAATGGAATCATGGCTATAATTATAGGAGTAATGCAGGGTATATAGATGAATTTATTAAAGTTTTTAATGAAGGTGACTATATTCCTGTTACACTTGTGGATCCCGATAAAAAACTGCTGGAACTTTCGCCGGTGCCCGAGCTTGAAGGAGGTGTAATCATTCTCAAGGACGGGATGATTAAGGCAATGGTTGGAGGATATTTTAACAGGCACTTTAACCGTGCTTCTGATGCCAAAAGGCAGCTCGGTTCCATATTTAAACCAATTATCTATGCGGCGGCCCTTCAACTCAAATGGCACAGCCTGGACAAACTTTTTAATATCGAAGATCTGTTCACCTTTGAAAACACATACTATATGCCGAACCCGGATCATGAGCCACAAAGCGAAGAGGTTTCAATGGCATGGGCTGGCGTAAAATCTGAAAATCTTGCTACGGTATGGCTGCTCTATCATCTTACCGACAGACTTAACATGGGAGAATTCAGGCAAATTGCCGAAATATTAGGCCTGAACCGGGGGAATAATGAATCCTATCATGATTACGCGGTAAGAATACGTGACAAACATGGTGTGATTGTCAATACAAACGCCATACGAAAAGCAGCCTTTGATCTTGCCAGGAAATCGATCGAATCCGACTTGCTGTTCGATGATAATTTAACAGCCCTGGAGACCATAAACAGGCTTCATTTCAGCATTGACGCCTCAAAACTGGATATTGAAGGGAATAATACACCTGACTTCTTCAGGTATGATTTTAAAAGATTAACTGACCTCAACTCCCTGATGAAGGAGGAACTGGAAGACATTAAACTGGCATATACTTTATATGCTGACAATCCGTCCGCCCTTTCAGCAAGATTGAAAAAAGGGCTGGATCATCTCTATTTAATTGATAGCGGCACTGAGAAAAGGATTGCGTTCCTAAATAATCCTCCGACTCTTAACGGGGATAATTATAAAAAGTTAACGCTTGAAGATTTGCTTGAAAGCGATAAAAGGATCCTGCTTGAAAATATATGGATTGATGACCTTGTCCCATCAGGAATTATAGACAATCTGCACTCATATATGGGGTATCACTTCAAGGAATTAACTTCATACTCAAGGTATGACATTAAAGTCCTTTCACATATTAGAGATTTTAAGACCCTTGTGAACCTGATGTATGTCAGACAGCTCGCTCATGATATGGGAATAAGCACCTGGCTTGATCCGGTACTCTCTTTTCCCCTTGGTCCAAATTCAATCAGTATTCTTGAAGGCGCCCTCGCCTATCAGACAATTATGCAGAGGACAGTCAATACCTTCGGAGATGAATTCAATAGCAGTATGGTACCAATAATAAAGCGCATAACTGACCGGGATGGTGAGACTATATGGGAATACTCCCCGGAAAAAAAGGAAGTGCTGACAAAGGAAATATCATCATCTGTTACGGAAAGCAAAAGGGGCAATAAAAATGACAGTTGATTTTGAAGGCGGAAAAATTGAACTTCCGGTTCACTGTTTTGGAAAGACCGGCACTGCTAACCGTTTTACCAATTCAAGTTTTATAGGTTTTGTTCCCGGGCTGGACAGGATAACAGGTGATTTTGATATAAATGACGGCTATGTTATCGCCGCTTATGTAGGTTTTGATAATAATTTCCCCATGAAAGGTAAAAGCGGTTTCAGTATTTCAGGATCATCAGGTGCTTTGCCCATATGGATTGATTGCGCGAGGGGTGTTGCTGACAGCGGGGAATTCAAAAAAGGAATTCATGCAGCCGACCTTGCCTTTTTGACACAGAAAGATATATTGGTCGCAGACAGCAGAATGGTGCCATTCACTGTCTCGGGAATAAGCGGATTGCCTGAAGAATCCTCTGATGGTCCACTTGATAATTCAACAACTATTTATTCCTATGTTGAAAATGAACAAATACCGGGACCCATGAGAAAATTTACCCCGATTACAGGAGTTGAGAATGTCCAGCACTAGAATTTTATTACTTATCCTCATAACAGGTTTATGTTTTCAGGGCTGCGTTATCAAAAGAAAAACAGAGACAGTAAGGGACAGCCTGGATGCAGAAAAAAAGACTCTCATTCCGTCAGATATTATTGAAAAAAGGATAAAAAAGAACCTGGATCTTTTTGGAAAGGAAGGTATTCCCGAGGATAAAAAGGAATTAGCCCTGTCCCTGATAGAAATTTATAACAAGATGCGGATTCTGGACCCGGATAATACCGGAGGGCCTGAATCCAGGGAAGTCATAAAAGGCCTTTTTGAAAAAATCGGTTTAATGGAAAAAAATTATCTATATCTCTTTGATAGTTCAGACCTTGAAATAAAACGCTCGATTATTGATGATTATCTGCATTTAAAGCAGAAGATATCAGAAAATTATCTGATTGGTAACTATAATGATGTAATAACTCAATGTGCTGAGCTTGAATCTAAATATGGCAATGAGTCATTAACACCGGAAATCAGCCTTTTTCTCGCCCTTTCCCTGGCACAAGAAAATATGGCTCAGGAAGCCCTGTCAATTGGAAAACGGATAATAAAAGGCATGGAATTAAATCCTGATCTCATTCTTCTTACGGCAAACGTTATAGAGTGGGAACTTGAAAGCGGGAGCAGGAAAAATGCGCTGGGTTATTTTGAAAAACTGCTTGATAATATAAACGAAAAAAATGCTTTATTCAAAAAAACAGAAAACCTGCTTTCAAAAGATGAAGATAATGACCTTGATAAATTATCTGACAGGCCTATTTCAGAAACCTACCAATCAGTGGACGGAGTCGCGGAAGCAAACCTGAAAAGGGTCGAAAAACTTATCAGTGAAGGGAATTTCGCGGAAGCAAGGCTCTTATTACTGAGATGGCGCATGCGGGCTGAAGAAGGTCCTGAAATGGGTTTGATTGAACAGGCCCTGAAGAGTGTAGATGCCGCTGAAGATAGTCTAAAAAAAGGAGACAGTATTGATAAGATTAAACTTAATGAGGCCAGAAACCTGCTTGATAATGAAAAGTATGAAGATGCCATAAACATGCTGGAATCCATAAAAAATGAGGATCTGGACCCGGAAATAAATAAAGTAAAAAAAATAGCCGTAGAAAAATTGATCAATAAGAAGGCATTGGAAGCGGGTAACCTTTTTCAAAAGGGCTTAAAGAGTAATAATATTGAGAATAAAAGAGCATTCTTCCGAACATCTAAAGCAATCCTGGAACAATTAATTGAAACATATCCCGGTTCAGCATTGATCGAGAAACTAAAAGGTCACCTGGGCAAGGTTACTGATGAGCTTGAAAAACTTCCCTGAGAAATCCCTTAATCAACTGAAAATGAATACCCCCGGAGAAATAGATGTAATTGGCCTGGGGCAGGCCTGCTTTGATTGCCTGGGGACAGTGCCCTGTTATCCTCCTGAGGACAGTAAAATAGAAATGGATGAGGTATACTTCCAGGTCGGAGGTCCTGTGGCTGTTGCGCTGATTACTCTTTCTCAACTGGGTGTATCATCATCTTTTATAGGATCAATATCGGATGATTATTTTGGTGTTGAGATATTAAAAGGACTAAAAAATGAGGATATTGATACATCTTTTTTAAAGATAACCTCCGGATTTTCTTCTCAGTTCGCTTTCATTTCAATTAATAATAAACAGGGAAACAGGAATATATACTGGCGCAGGAGTACTGCACCCTTTATAAAACCTGATGAGGTCGATCTAAAACCATTGAGAAACGCAAAAGTGCTTCACCTGGACGGATTGATGATTGAGTCTTCCATAGAAGCCGCAAAACAGGCGAAGGAAATGGGGATTAAGGTTGTTATTGACGCCGGGACCATGAGGGAAGGTTTTCTGAAGCTGCTTCCTTTTGCCGATTATTTAATCACCTCTGAGAAATTTGCCAGGTCAGTTGTTAATAAAGATGATTACACTCACCGGAGAGCCCTTGAAATACTCAAAAAACACACGACGGGCGATATCGTAATTACCCTGGGTTCAGAGGGAAGTATCGGATTAATCAATGACAGTGTTATTTTCCAGAAGGCTTATCCGATTGATGCCGTTAATACAAACGGTGCGGGTGATGTTTATCATGGAGCCTATATCTTTGGCATTATCAAGGGATGGAACGGCAAAGAATGCATGGGTTTTGCTTCCGCGGCTTCGGCCATTAAATGTGAACATATCGAATATAGAAAGGATTTACTGTCTGTAAAAAAAGTAAAAATTTTTATGGACAAGTATGCACATATCCTATAGAATATGTGTACTTCTTTTGTTAACTAATATTACAGCTTAAACCTATATCACAGGGTTGTTTAATTAGTTAAAACAAAAAGCCTAACCTCATATCATATTCATGCAGCTTTATTCTAACCCTTAATAACACTATTTTCATTTAGATATCAGATAATTAATAAACATTGTTCTTTGACACTGATCAGTAAATGGTGTGCCGCCTGACTTCAACACCAATACTTAAACCATAGGATAGTATCCATTTTGTGGTGATAGCTACTTCCAAGGGTTACATGTTTAAAACAGGGAGTTTAAGGTGGCATTTAAAAGAGCTTCTCGGATGTTCGTGCATCTTTTCTGCCGGTCTTCTCCAAAAAAAAGACAATAGAGATGCGAACCGGAGAGAATAACGGCATTTGGGGAAGCCAACTTTATACCTTAATTTTGCACCGGATGTCGTAGTGAGGCACCGAAAGCTTTGTGTTAAAAGGGAAGTTGGAATAATTTTAACCCGCAAGCATATTACCTATATGGTGAGGATTAAAATTATGAAACGACCTTTAAAGGCAAGGCGCTTCAAGCCGTAATAGATATCTGGTGTAAAATTCAGGTTATATATTTAACTCGTAACCTGTTAATTTAACAGCCTTACCTTTAAATTAGCTTACTGCTAAATATATTGTAAACTGTTATCGAAACACTAAATAAAACAGCCGCGAATGTCTTATTTTCGCGGCTGTTTTTATTGCATGGTATTATTTATTACCGTTTAATAGGCAAACATCCCCTTCTCATAGATAATCTTGATTTTCCCCCGAAAAAGTGGACACAAGGTTAAGCCGCCATTTTGAAGACCTCG
>JBHPCX010000121.1:0-9779 GCA_042573485.1 Thermodesulfobacteriota bacterium
TTGAAATCAGGGTGATATAATTATGTCAGCTTTATGCGGGATAGTTTTTTATTAAAGAGGGACGATGTTTAATAATTCAATATCATTTGAGTAGTTAAATTATTAAACATCGTCCCTCTCTACGTTCGTCATTAAAGTCAACAAAAAAAATATTTTTTGTAAAAATATATCCGGGATTAAGGGGGTGTAGACGAAGAGACTATAGGATTGTCGCTTATCTCTCTAAACACTTATATAAAACTTCGCAAAAAATTAAATTTATGCTCTTCCCCGTCAATTGAAACAACAACATTGAATTCACCTTCCGCTTTCTCATCTATATCCCCTGTATCGTATACTACCAGTCCGGTTACACTGCGGTTCGGCATTATTGTCTGCGGTTTAAAAACAAGAGGCGGAACAATTCCTTCGAACTGCTCATAGACTCTAATAGTTTCTTCAAGGTCGTCTACCGAGAATAAAAATCTTGAGGCCCATGTTGCGGCTATGTTTTCAGCAGCCTCTGGAGCCGTTTCCTGCATCATTTCAATCCTGTCGGCTGTACGCCCTATGTTTGAGAATATGCTGGATACTATTCTGGCTTCCGCATTTAAATAGTCGTTTTCCAGGTCTTTCATAAAATCGTCAAGAGGTTGAATTTCCAGTTTTTTTGGAGCAGAAACTTCATCCTTTTCCCTGAATTCCATGGATATATTCTCATTACTTATGCTGAGATACTCTCTTCCCCTGTTATGTACAAGAAGGTTGAATATAATTTTATTTTTTATATGCTTGAACTCCGTGTAGTGAGTAAGAGTTACCGTGTGTTTTTTCTTGGATATAACAGCGCCATCGTAATCCACCTTTTGCATTAAAGAGGGCTTTGCGACTGTCTTGATTTTACCTGAACAGCTTTGAAGCAGTATAAATAATAAAAAAAGCATTAAGTATAATTTTATTTTCATTTCAATCCCCGCTAATTGAATATATTAGTCTTTCACTTCATTACTGCTCTGTGCCTATACTCTCCAGTACCCCTACGATATCCTTCCACCCGTTTCTTTCTGCGAGGGTGAGGGCTGTATATGGTGTATCTTCAATATCTGCTACAGCGTTTATGTCTGAACCCCATTCGCAAAGGTATTTTACTATTTCACTGTGTCCGTTCTGGGCTGCTGCCATAAGAGCAATAGACCCGTCTTCTGCCTTGATGTCAGTCTCTGCCCCGTTTTCTACGAGGAATTTTACAACACCCGTATGTCCGTTCTGGGCTGCCATCCATAGACCTGTTCTCCCGTCATCCCTTTTAGGGTTCAGATAAGCGCCCTTTTCAACAAGGAGTGAAACCACATCCACATGTCCTTCCTGGGCAGCTATCCAGAGGGCAGTTACACCGTCTTTTGCTCTCCGGTTAACCATGGCGCCTTTTTCAATAAGGATATCCACTACCTCACGATTGCCTATTTCAGATGCAACCATCAGGATAGTCGCCCCGTTAGTCTTGTTGCGCACTACAACTTCAGCCCCGTTTTCGATAAGATATCTTAATATAGGTCCGTGACTCCCTATAAGAGAATTCCACAATGCAGTTGTACCGTTTTTGGCCTTTGCATTTATGTCTGCCCCTTTTTGCACCAGGAATCTTACAAGGTCCAGATCCCCCTGGTTTACGGCCAGCATCAAGGCTGTGGTTCCGTCATACAGCTTTGCATTTATATTTGCGCCATGTTCTATAAGAAGTCTGGCTATCTCCATGTGTCTCTTTTCCAGTGCCCACATAAGAGCGGTTATACCATGGGGTGTTTTAACATTGACCCGGGCGCCTCTATCCAGAAGACTTTTGACAAGACCGGTCATGCCATGCTTTGATGCCATCATGAGCGGTGTTTCATCTAGAGAATTTGATACACCGTTTATGGCAGCCCCTTTGTCACAAAGATACGTTGCAGTCTGTTCATGGCCGTTGTACAATGCCAGCCAGAATGCTGTTACTACATGGGTCATGGAAGTAACTTCTCTGTAATTTTTTGGTACTCCTCCATCGATTATGGGGGTATCTATTCTGGCATTGTTTTCTACAAGAAGTTTTACTATTTCAAAATGTCCGTTCTCTGCAGCAGCCGCGAGAGGCGTCATATTCTCGGATTCTGAGGCATGATTTACCCCTGCGTCATTTTCTATCAGCAGCTTTACAATATCTGTATGCCCGTTTTGAGAGGCTATCCAGATGGGAGTGATTAAGTCACGATCCTTTTTATTGACGTTTGCATTATTTTTTATCAGAAACTCAACAATATCAGTATGCCCGTTCTGGGCCGCGACCCATAGAGCAGTTGTTCCATTGGAGCCTCTTGAATTAACCCTTGCATGGTTTTCAATAAGGAGTTTTACAACATCGGTGTGACCATTGAGTGATGCTATCCACAGGGCAGCACCGGATCCCAGTACTGCCATTACTTCGTTCTCTTTTTGATCCAGGAAGTTGCCGATCTTTGTCCATTCAGCTGTCACATCCTCGGCATCAAATTCGTCTAAAACACCAACAATTATTCCAAAATCATCTTCCAACATAAAATACTTCATCTGCAGCTGGGTGATTGCTCTTGAACGGAGCTCAATTCTCTCTTCTTCCGGGGTCTTTTCTCTCTCCATATCATCCAGTGTTAACTGATCATTTGCGCCTTCCTTGTTTTTTACATTGGCCTTTGCCCCGTTTTCCAAAAGTATCTTTACAATGTCGGCGTACCCGTTTTGAGCAGCTATCCAGAGGGCTGAAGCTCCATTAAACCTGTTTTTCTTTCTTACATCAGCGCCTTTTAAGATAAGAAAATCAACAATATCCCTGTGCCCTCCCTGGGATGCAAGCATAAGAGCAGTGGCACCGTCTGTTTTTCTTCTGCTGTCTATATCAACCCCCTTTGCTGTTAACTGTTTTACTGCATCAAGAAGCCCCTTTCTACTTGCCCACATCAGGGCTGCAACACTATCAATATTATCAATGTTTGATTCTCCGAAATATTCAAGAAACTGTTCCTTAAGGGGGCGGTCACTTGCCTGAAGAGATTTTTGGTCTGATTTTAAAGAAGAGGGAGATTCTTTTTTATCAGGCAAGTTAAAGGTGATAGAATTTATATCAAAGAGTGAAGGGTCAATGGACCGGAATGAACCAGTATCCTGCGGGGCCTTGATTTCAGAATCCGGAGAAATATGACGGTCCAGAAAACCGTCTATCTGCATTGATCCGCCAATAATATCTGTGTCCGTTTCTACAGGGCTGGACCTGTCTGAAGTTGTTCCATCGCCTAACTGCCCGAGATAATTTGAGCCTGCCATCTGAATACTGCTGTCGCTTTTTACAAAAATAGTGTGGGAGCCTCCGGCTGATACCTGGATTACATTATCGGAAATCTGTGCCGGTGTATTCTGTATCTCGGGAAGACCGCCACCAAGCTGTCCGGAAAAATTTGCGCCCATACCCCACAGAGTGCCGTTGCTTTTTAAAAACAGGCTGTGATTGAATCCACCTGCAATCTGAACTATTCCTGCTGCTATCCGAACAGGTGTTTTCAGGTCTGCTGTTGTTCCGTTACCAAGCTGGCCATACCTGTTAAAACCCATCCCCCAGAGAATGCCGTATTTTCCTAAAAACAGGGTGAAAGAATTTCCCGCTGACACGCGAACAACACCTGTTGCTATTGAACCGGGAATATTAGTTTTACCGCCAAAATTATCCCCAAGCTGGCCGGAATAATTTGCACCCATGCCCCAAAGGCTTCCATCATTTTTTATAAAAAGGCTGTGAGCGCTTCCTGCAGCTATTTGTGAAACATTATTATCAATAAGTATTGGCCTGTTTTTGTTTATGAATGTTCCATCTCCGAGCTGGCCGTCTTCATTCCAGCCCATTCCCCACAGGCTTCCATCCTTTTTAATAAACAGGCTGTGAAAAACACCTGCAGTAATCTGTATTACACCGGATGCGACCTGTACGGGCTTATTCCTGCTTATATTTGTACCATCGCCCAGTTGTCCATATTTGTTGTATCCCATGGCCCAGAGGGACCCATCCTTCTTTAAAAACAGACTGTGGGCATTACCGGCAGCAGCCTGTATCACATCAGACGCCACCTCTATGGGCGTGCTTCGCGTATCTGTTGTGCCGTCCCCAAGCTGACCCTTATTGTTATAGCCCACGCTCCACAGTGTGCCGTCTTTTTTGATATAAAGAGTGTGATACAGGCCGGCATCTATCCCGGTCGGCAGGGCTTTAAGCATGTGCTGGTCAACAGGCTGCTTTTCCGAACCGTCGTATTTCGCAGTTTCCGCGGCAGATGCTGTAATATCAGCCGGCAGCAAAGAGAAAATCAAAAAGATTAATATTAAAGCAGTATGCTTCCTTAAAAGAAATCTTACAGTACCTTGTCCGTCGATCATTCCGCTGTTCCTCATGATGCTTTCCTTAGGTTAAAAAGAGCCTGATATGTTTATATCCCTTTCAATAGGTTTAACAGGAATTATCCCTGCCTTTGATAAAATCAGCTGTCCTTTTCTGCCGGCCAGAAAAGATATAAAACCGCTTCCAAGGCCTGTGAAAGGCTCATGTGTTATCGCATTAACTTCCAGTAACAAATAATCCTCTGTGCTGCCGTCATCCAGGTTTTTGTTGATGCGGGTAATAATTTTAATATCTGAAAGTAAATTATCTTTATCCCGGACCCGGCTTTCGCTTACCAGTCCGATTGTAAAAGGATTATTTAAAATATAATCGATGACGTCACTTGTTCGGTCAATCACATAGTTTGAAGCAGGTGAAACCTGAGGCACTGTATTATAAATAAATCTATCTATGTCTGAAGATCCAGGAATAATTATTCGTACAGGTAAATTATCTTCAAAGGTTTTATAAAGCTGTTTCCAGTACAGGACCCTGCCTGTAAGAATATTTCTAATGTCTTTGCATGATACAGCACTAACAGGATTTCTTTTGCCGGTTACTGCAACTACTCTGTCAAAACCTAATCTACAGGCTGTAACCCTGTGACCAAAATTTTGCTGTATATATTCTTTCTCTTTTTCTGTCAGGCTGCGGAATAAGACCGCTGTTTGAATTTTATTTTCCAGAAGCTTTTCTGTAACTGCTTTTTCAGGCAGGTAAAGAGGTGTAATGGACGCTTCGGGATAAACGGTCGTAAACACCTTGACGGCGGCATCAATAGCCGGCATAAGAGATTCATCAACCCCTATTACCAGTTCTCCGCCTGTTGGTATAGAGGAGGGGCTGCTTTGACCACTGTCCCCGCATCCCCATATAAATAAAAGCAGGCATAGAAAGATAAGTGAATTTGTTTTCATTCATTACCCTGTGCCTTTGAAAATATTCGGTAGATGCGGAATATTCCGTAGAGCAGAATAATCGAACCAAAAGCGAATCTTGCTCCCCTTGAAAAAGAATCAAAAAAGTTAGTAAAAAGAAAAATGCCTATGGCGATATAATAAAAAGGTATCAGCAGACTGAATGTTTTCACTATTTTATTATGGGTAGTGTTCATGTTTTTTTAATGCTGACTATTTGATTATAAATGGTATCTCAACAACATGCCTTCCGCCTGTCCTTCTCCCGTTCCTGATGCCGGGAGCCCATGGAGGCATTATTTTGACCAGGCGCATCGCCTCCCTGTCGCAGAGCCTGTGGAGGCTTTCCAGTATTGTTGCATCAGAAGCATTTCCATATTCATCAACTGTGAACTCAACAATAACAGTGCCTTCTATCCCCATTCTTTTTGCTGCAACCGGGTATCTGAGATTCCGGGCCAGCCAGTCCTCAAATGTTATTCCACTGCCTCTAAAGGATGGATTAATATCAAAGAATGGTTCAGGCGGTCCATCCTCTACTCCTTCGGATTCCGTTTCCGCTTCTTCGACCGGCTCTACAACTGGTGTTATCTCCTTGATCTCCTCAACAGTTACAATTTCTTCAGGCTCAATTATTTCTTCGGGCGTTACTACAGGTGGAACATACTTTTTGACTTCCGGCGGTTTTACAGCGGCCTTTTTAGGCGGGACATATTTTTTTTTGACAGGCGGCGGAGCAGAGAGTTCGTTATAATCAGTGATCTGAACGGTCTTTAGGTTGTACACCGGTGCCTTTTTTTCTTTTTTAATGCTAAGCCCGATAACTATAATAAGGAACAGCAATATAACAGACAGCGCAGAAACAGTCAGGTAAACCGGATAGTTGTGCCTTAACAGGTAGGCGCCGTATGACCTGTTCCTGTTTTCAAAAACTATTTCTTCCCAGTTGTCGCGATTTGATTTTTTCATTAGCCTATTTTAATTAATGTCAAAATCTACGTCCGGTATGCGTGGTTATGTTAATTGGCTATGCCTAAGCCATATGGTTTCAATAAGATTAACTAAATACCTCAATACCCTTCATTTCACCATGTCATACCGCGACTTGATCGCGGTATCCAGTTTGATTGCCCCAAAAAACCTGGATTCCCCGATCAAGTCGGGGAATGACGATCGAGTTTGATAGCAATTCTGCTGAATGCCTGGAGACATTGTTAATCGAAACATTTTATTCACCTTACTGGCGGATTATACCTAATAAGCACCAAATCAGACTCCTCTCCCTTGACGGGAGAGGTTGGGAGAGGGTGGTAAAATAGCCGTTTCATTCCTTATTCCTTACCCCTCCCGCCAGGGGAGGGGAACTTTCTGAGAGATTATTTCTTAATTCAACAACATTGGGTTTTATACCCCGCCAATTTATCTCTATCATTTTCCTGTATATGTCTTAAGAATATTCAAATCCTCTTCGGTGATATCAATAAGTGCATAGCGTGCGACTTCGGTTATCTCAAGCTCATCCAGAATATTCACGAGATTCTCATATGTAGAGTCCCTGTTGGGCTTGATAAGAACCACTATTTTATTAATCGCTTTATTCTGCTCCAGAAGCAGACGCCTGATACCTGTTTCGGAATAATCGGTTTCATGGACTTCGGGGTCTGTTATCCCTATAAACCAGTAAAGTTTATTATTCCCGTCCGGCACAAGGCTTAACACCCTGTCTTCATTCACCATGGGCTGATTCATCTCAGTTTTATTTTCGGGTAAAACCAGGTCCATTACCTGTGGCTTGATAAAGGTAGTGGTAAGCATAAAAAATGTGAGCAGCAGGAAAGAAAGGTCCACCACCGGTGTCATATCAACACGGGGTATGGCCTTGTTGCTCTTTTTTACCACTCCGCTATTTTTTTTGCCATTCTCATGGCCGTTGGACATTTCACCCATTTTATAAACCTTTGTTTTCCTTATCCCTCTTTTTTCTTTTCCGTATCCGTAATAAGGCTGAACCTGTTGATATCCAGGTCCTGCATTGTATCCATAACCTTTTTAATGACAGGGTAGGGCGCCAGCCTGTCGCCTTTAATAACTATCCGCGCCTTGGGGTTTGCAACCTTTGCGTATTTCAGCCACTCTGAAAGTTCGTTATTTCCCGGGTCCATTGGTATCCCCGGAAATACTGTGTTCTTTTTTACGTCATCAGGCAGGATGAGATATTCCTTAAGACCGGAAGCAGGGACGCCAAAGCTTGCCTGATGTGAAAACGAATCCAGCTCATCCCTTGTAAGGGAAAGATGCCATTTGGCGTTTAATATTTTCCCGAGGGATCGTAATACTTTTTTTCTGTCCATCATAAAGTATGCGCTTCCCTCCTTTGATATCAGCACTGTAATGATATTGGCGTCCGGAAGCTTTGAATCGGCAGTTGAACTCGGTATTGATACCTGTACCGGGTCAGGAGGGGTGAACTGGGTCATCATCATAAAAAAAGAGACCAGCAGAAAACCCAGATCCACCATTGGAGTCATGTCTATCCCGTGTTTGTAGCGCGGAGTTTTTCTGACGGCCATATTATATAAACCTATTCATCAATACGCTTATAGCTGAATGTGCGCATAATAGCCTGGCTGATTTCTGCAGTTAAAAACATTATTTTGTCTATTCTTGTGGTTACGTAATTATATAACAGTATGGCAACCATTGATGTGCTGATACCTAAAGCCGTACTCATAAGTGCTTCGGATATTCCGATGGAAAGGCCGACAGCGTCCGGGGCCCCTGCATGGGCAAGGGCGGCAAAGGCCTTTATCATGCCGACTACTGTACCAAGCAGCCCGGTAAGGGTTGCTATGGAGGCAATGGTTGAAAGAATAATGATATTCTTTTCCAGTACAGGGATCTCCATTTCAGACGCTTCATCCATTTCCTTCTGCAGGGCAAGGGCCTTCTGTTCCAGGGTTAAATCATTTCTGTTTTGAACATCTTCATACCTTTCAAGGCCTGCCTTTACAACATTTGCAATGGAACCCTGCTGCTCATCACATGCCTTTTTGGCTGCATCAATATCATATGAAGAAACATGTTCCTTTACATTTAATACAAACTCTACAGGGTTTTTATTTCCCCGGGCTTTATAAAGAGTCCAGATCCTTTCAACAAAGAATGTCAGCACTACAAGAAGGAAAGTTATAATTACAGGGACTGTAACACCGCCTTTATAGACCATGCCCCAGAAATCCCCGGGCAATGGAGAATTTGCAGGGTTATTATCCATAAAATGCGCAGGATTCCCCAGGATGTATTTATAGACAACTATACCGATTATCAGCTCAATCGGTATAACTATGGTGGCAAAAACAGTGCTGGTCTTATGAAGGGCGTATCCGGAGATTTTTTCAGCAGGTTCCTTTTGAGCTTCCATTTATATCTCCCTTTTAAGAAGTGGGTTTCAGTTTTCAGGTATTAACTTCGAGAAAAAATAAATTTATGTTCTTCGCCGTCAATTGTAACTGTAATTTTAAAATTACCCTCTATGTTATCTTTCATTTTACTGGTATCACAGACAAAAATACCTGAGACGCTTTCATTGGGCATGATTACCTGTGGTTTAAGCATTATCCTTGGGATCGCGTAGAAGGATTGCGCCCTCCTTACTCTTATTCTATCCTGCCGCATCTTTACCATTGCCCTGGCAAGGTTTTGATTGCCTCCACGCATTGATGGTCCGAACTTTGGGGCACCTGATGATCTGAAACCGCCCTTTGGGGCACCAGAGCCGCTTAATGCTGAGGGCACTGAGACGACTGATGAGACGGTCCCTCCTGAGCCGGGACCGGTAAGGAGGCTGGTGTACTCCGTATTACATTAGTAAAATCTGCAGGAGTACGGCCTCTCTGAATCCTTCTGTTTCGGGACATCATTTCCATTCGGACATCCTTCATGACATCAAAAACTGTTTCAAGATTAATATTTTTTGAAGACCAGTCTATGCTGTTGCCTTCAAACATCACTGAGATGTTTTCGTTGTTGACACTTACCGGTTTATCTCCATAATTTTCCACTATTATCATGAAAATCGTCTTTTTTTCAACATTCCTGGTATATTATAATGAGCTAATGAATCGAGGCAGACGGGGAGAAGATCTTTATACCGAAAGAAATGACTATAGAATATTCCTCGAACTGCTTCAGGAATCATCAGAACTACTTAATGTAAAAATAGCTGCATACTGTTTGATGCCCAACCATTACCATCTTCTCATCCATACGCCTGATGGAAACCTGTCAAGATTTATGCGTCAAATGAAAGTTAGGGGATGTCTATAAGTATATAAGTTGACATAAGTAGGCAAGGATTCAATAAACTTTTAAACTTATAGACGTCCCATTTAACATAAGTTGACATAAGTAGGCAAGGATTCAATAAACTTTTAAACTTATAGACGTCC
>JBHPCX010000122.1:0-9625 GCA_042573485.1 Thermodesulfobacteriota bacterium
TGATAAATACAATCTTAAAAGGATAATACCTGTTGTTTTATGTGTCTTTTATTGTGGTATCATACTCACGGCATACGCCTGTGAGGCAGATGCTTCACCTGCAATGTTTATTGAAAAAAAAATCTATGATTTCGGGAAGATACTGGAAGGCAGGCAAATGCCCCATGATTTTATTCTTGAGAACAGGGGGAATGAAACCCTCAAAATTCTTAAGGTAAGATCAAATTGCGCCTGTGCTGTTGCAGATTATTCAGAGGAAATTCCTCCCGGACAAAGCGGTAGAATTTCTGTTGTTTTTGACAGCAAAGGATCAGACGGAAAAGTAAACCATAAAGTACGAGTGGAAACTAATGATCCTGAACAGGGAAACTTGGATCTTTCTGTGCAGGGGTATGTGGATCCTGTCATGCATATTGAACCCAAAAAGGTTATTCTTGAAGGAAATGCAGGTGAAAATATTGAATCCGAGGTGATCATCACTTCTGATCCAAGGCACCACTTCAAAATAATTTCAGTAACATCAAAGAGAGGCAAAGCAACCTGTAGTTTTGAAGAGTTAAAAGATACTGAATCGAGTAAATACCGGGTGACCGTTGCAAACCTGAGCAAGGAAAAGGAAGAATACAGAGATTATATCTACCTGAAAACAGACAGTGACGTCCGTTCCGGGATTTCAATAATGATCAAAGGGACTATACATTAGTAGAATATGACAACACAAAAAACAGAGGCCATACTTATAAAAGGCGCTGGAGAAAAGGCAAGTGCGGTAGCCCATGGTCTTTATAAAAACGGCTTTGAAAAACTTATATTGACTGACACAAGTTCCCCTCTGGCGGAAAGAAGGGGAGTTTGTTTTTGCGAAGCAGTATTTGACCAAAAAAAAGAAGTTGACGGTGTTGTATGTGAAAAGATTGGACCCTCGGTTGATGCTGTAAATGCTATATGGGCAAAAAAAAGTATCCCCCTCCTGGTAATTCCCTGTGATGAAGTAATTAATGAAATAAAACCAGATATTATAATTGATGGAATAATGGCAAAAAAGAACAAAGGGACTTCAATTGACCAGGCTCCCCTTGTTATAGCCCTTGGTCCGGGATTCTGCGCGGGGAAGGATGCCCATTATGTTATCGAAACAAACCCGAATATCCCCGACCTGGGGAAGGTTATTGAAGAGGGATTCGCTGAAGAACACACCGGTATACCCACGGAAGTGCTGGGTAAATCTTTGGAAAGGCTCTTGACAAGTCCGGGCACAGGAACCCTGCACGCGGTCAAGGATATCGGGGACGCTGTTGAAGAAGGTGAAATAATAGGTCATGTTGAAGAAAAAAAACTGTTTTCGCCCATCCCCGGTTTTGTATGGGGCCTTATAAGGACACCAGCCGATGTTAAGGAAGGTCAGAAACTGGGAGACATCCTACCCGGTAATGACAGAAGTTTGTGTTTTGAAATTACACCCCAGGCGAAAATAATTGCAGAGGCAGTCAGGAATGCCATATTGAATGGTAATTAATTTTCAGGATAAAGACATCTCTTTTGCAATCACAGCAGCACCTATGGCCCCGGTTATCTGGGGATCTACTGAAATGGGAATAAAATTGACGCCCAAGTAATCCTCAAGGGCCTTTCTCATGCCCCTGTTTTTCGCCACACCTCCTACAAAGGCGATATTCTCTTTTAATCCAAGTCGCTTGGCCATGTTCCCTACACGTTTTGCAATACTTTGGTGCAGTCCTGCGGCTATATCTGTCTTTGATTCTCCCCGGGCTGCAAGAGATATTACCTCTGACTCGGCAAAAACAGTGCATGTGCTGTTAATGGCGCTCGGACACTCTGATTTTGCATAAAGATCACCAAATGCTTCAATATCCTTCTTCAGGGCCCTTGACATGACTTCCAGAAAGTGACCCGTTCCGGCAGCGCACCTGTCATTAAGGACAAAATCCATTATGCTGCCGTCAGGCTTCAGCTTTATTACCTTGCTGTCCTGGCCGCCGATATCAATTACTCCTTCAGCATCTGGATTTAAATACCTGACCCCCGTCGCGTGGCATGTTAGTTCTGTTGCAGTATGGTCAAAAAAATCAAGTGATATTCTCCCATACCCTGTCCCCACAATCCGTGAAAGGTCGGATCTTTTATGCCCAGTTTTGTTCAGCGATGACTCAAGTGCTTCAATTCCGGAGCTTTTAGGATCGGAATCCGTTGGTATTATGATATTCTCAATAGTATTCTCATGATCCATAATAACACACTTAGTGGTCATTGAACCTATATCGATACCTGCGAATAGAAGGGAGGATTCCTCTTTTTTATTCATAGGACTAACTTCTCATTCATTTTGTTAAGCGTTATTAAGATCATTTATAATTGTCTCAAGATTAATATGGTATTTTTTCGATATTTTTTCAAGAGTCTCAAAAAGTGAACGGCAACATATACATTCTCCTGCCGGTCCGTCATAACTATTAAAAATACCAATTGTCTCTTTTTTGATTGAGACAATATCCAGGACTGTCATTTCAGGAGAAATATTTATATTTTTAATAACCATTATATTTTAAAAATTTTCTTTTTTTTGCATGATAATCTTGAAAGGCTTTGAGGAATATAATCTATTATTTCGGCTATCTGTGTTGATGGATCTGGATTTGCAAAATATCCCGCTAGCCTGTTAACCTGCGCGGAAAGAATAGCTGCCTCGACAATCTCCATGCCTGAATCAATAAGGGAAGATACAATACCTGTAAGAGTGTCACCTGTTCCCCCTATAGCCTCCATTGACTCTTCAGATGGATTTTCAACAGAACTGATTATTCCCCGGCTATCCGCGATATAATCTTTTTCCCCCTTTACCAGGAGATATTTTGAGGCATTATCATGTTTGTATGCACGGGCTATCAGGTCCGGTGCATTTTTGTCATCATGCAATATAAAGCCTCTTGTATAAAAAGGGTGAGGTGCTTCTTCATCCGCGAGAAAGGCAAGCTCTCCCGCGTCAGGTGTAAAAAGATCATATTCCGAAGACTGCCCGCTCATTTTGGCGGAATACATAAATCCCGCATCTGCTATCAGAACCGGCTTTTTTTTCATCTCCTGTACGGCAAAAAGAACCCTTGTGTGCCAGTCTGAATCAGGCAACAGATAATGGAAGGTAATAACATCAAAATCATGAAGCATGATGTTTTCAGTAAGGTTTTTATAAAGCCTTCTGCTTCCGTCTCCAAGACCTATGTCTCCGGCAAGCCAGGCATAGACCTTTCCGCTACCTTTCACCTGTGCAGTTTTAATTGCGGCAGCGATAAGGGCGGGAGTGCCCCTGTTTACCGGTATCCTGTATCCCTGAACAGTAATATGGTCTCCATCCAGTACTGCTTCACCCAAAACCATGGGAAATTCCTTATCGGGCACGGTCCCAACTATCGCAAGCATTTCTTTTTTATTTCCTTATAGGCGAGTTTGAGCGCGTACCCGCAAAGTGTAAGGCCCATATCCTCTGGATCAGGGGCTTCATAGAGATTTTTGCCAATCATTTCCTGTGCCATGAAAGGCACATCAGGGCAGCCTCCTCCGGAAATATTCACAATTATAAGCGAAGACTTGTCAACGGTCAGCTTCATATTGGCTGCCCTTACCATTAGATATCCACCGAAATCCTTTGTATGGTAAAGATCAACCGGCTTCAGGAGGGGGCTGTTGACCGGGACAATATCAATGGGAATTAGTCCCGAATCACTAAGCAGTCTCAGGGCATTCAGGCCTTCTATAAGAGGAAACTCTATTACCATATCGCAGCCTTTTCTGATTTCCGGCGGAGGTCCCATGACCCTGATCTTCCATCCATTCTTCTTCAACAATTTTTCAGCCTGTATTACCTCGCTTGTATTATCAAAGAGAAAGAATCCGCGATCTTTACCGGTTGTTAATTCACTTCCGGAAATTATTTTTTTTAAAGACTTGAAGATGTTCAAAACTAATCCTTTGATATAATAATTCTGTAGCCTTCACCATCCCCTGCTACGTCCTTTACCTGCCACCCCTTGCTGACAGCAGCCCTGCTTACATTTTCTTTAGCGGTCTCGGTATCAACAAGAATTTCCATCTCGCCATTTTTTTGTTTTTTTATATTATCCAGAGTCAATAGAACTGGCTGGGGACAGCTCAATCCTCTTGCATCAATGGTACTATGCATAATATCCCCCTTTTTTTCTTATTTTTTCTTCATTGTAAAGCCAATAAACAGGCATACCAGTAATCCGATTATCACAGCAGCGATCCCGTGAGGGCCAACGCCCTTTGGAGAACTGGCCAATCCAAAATTATGGGCAAAGGCAGCTCCGGTAATCATCCCTAACACGAAAACGGCAGCATCGCCGTCTCCCTCTCCTGCCAGAAAAAGCTGGCGCCCGGGGCATCCACCGGCAAGAGCGAAGGCAAGGCCTGCCAGCACCATTCCCGCGAAATTCCATAAATGCATGGTATGAGCAACAGGCTGATTTTCAAAGCCGGGCTTGAACTGCCCTACCAGTGTGTTTGCGACAAATGCCGTTAAAACAAGGGCTATAACACCAAGCAGCAGGTGGCCCTGCCTGAACAGGATGAAATCCCTGAAGGCTCCCATTGTACAGAAACGGCTCCTCTGGGCCAGGAAGCCCACGGCAAGGCCTATGGCAAGAGAAACAAATAGAGGAGCATGCATGGCGCCAGGACCCTTCAAACTGTAAAAGAGTATACCGTTTTTGTCCTCTCCCTCAATATGGGGAAATATAAACATAAGCACAAGAAACCCGGCCATTAACAGGGGCAGGAGAATGCCTGTTGAAACATATGTTTTTTGGCTCCTGCCAAGATTATATCCGTTCTTCAGGAAAAGTGTGCCGATCCAGATGCCCGCGATTAATCCTGCTAATCCTAAGATTGAATTCCAGTCCCCTCCGGCAAGTCTAAGCAAGGCACGCCAGGGACATCCCAGGAAAACAAGCGCTCCAATCATCGCGAATGCCCCGAGGAAAAACCTGACTATGGGCGCGGAGCCCGATCTTGATCTATATTCTCTGAAAATCAATGCTGCTATTAGAGACCCGATGACAAAACCGATGATCTCCGGTCTCATATACTGTACCACTGCGGCCCTGTGAAGGCCTACGGCACCGGCTATGTCCCTGTTAAAACAGGCCACACATATGCCCATATTGCCGGGATTTCCCCATTTCTGGAGGAGTGCCACGAACACGCCGATAAAGACTCCTACACTTATAATACCCCATCGTGTCGCGAAAAAATTTTTAATTTGTGACATAGTATTTCCTTCCTTGCTTTATAACTTTCAGTGAAAACAATTTAAAATTTATAGCTGATCCATATTCTGAAAGAATTCAGAGCATCACCTGCGGTACAACCTTTCCACGCGCCTGTACCGTTGTGATCCGAGTTTACATAGGCGGCGAAGATTGTAGAATTTTTAAAACCCGTATATTTTACTATTATTTCTTTGGAGGTTGATTCATTGTTGGGACTTGCGGAGGAGGAACTGCCATGGTCATAGTATCCATAAACCCCGGTTATACTGAGTTTATCCAGTGGGGAAAATCCGGCGGTTAATTTCAGGGAATCAGTATCTGTTGCACTCGCGATATCTCCGTCAGCACACATAGAAGCTGTGAAAAGAGGTGTCTTTATTCCGTTATCTGAAAATTTGGCCGCGTTTAATGTGCCTTTATCAACCGTGCTTACTGCCCCTGAAAGATTGAACTTACCGATTTTAGATGACGCCAAAAAACCATAGGCGTTTGTAGAGTTTGAGTTGGCGGCATCCGAGTCAAAGAGCATGTACTGCGTTGAAATGTTTATCTGGTTTAATTTTGTAGTGACCTGGAGGTATAAAGAATTAATGTCTGATGATCCTTTGATATGGTAATAATAACCACTTAAGACAATATCCTTGATGGATTTGTTTTCTACTCCCAGCATAAATCCCCCATCATCAACAAAGTCCTCAAAGGTATGGCTTTTGAGGGTCCTTTCTCTTGTGACATAGGAAGAAACAATACTGGTATCACTTATACTTTTATTTTGAAACCAGATGGCCTCAAAACTGTTAGGAAACACTGCCCATCCGTCACTATTTATCAAAGGGGATTTTATATTCTGTCTGCCGATTTTTATTGTTGTGTTGTTCCTGTTATAGGCAAGAAATGCCTCACCAAGCCATGATGTTGTCTCACTGTGGTCTACTCCGTGGATACTGTTATCTGCTATTGTATCGAAGGCACTCAGGTCATTTATCGCATAAAAATTGATGCCGACGTTGAAATCCTTGTATTTTTCGGTTGTATAGCCAAGGTTAAGACCCGCATCAAATATGCTGTTCTCCTTATCAAGAAAACCATGATTGCCGGTTTCCCTGTCATTTGTCTGATACCAGATTTTCAGTTCACCAATTGCCTTGCCGTTTTTAATGGCATCATTTAAAGATTCTGTTCCATATGCAGATAGAGATCCTGTGATAATCATTATCACCAATAAATAGAAAACTTTTAGCGGTTTTATCCATAAGCGTGATTGATTCATTCCCCTCTCCTTTTTAAATAATAATCCATTATTGCATGGATAGAATTAATTTTATTCGATGTTTAGTTTAATTATGGAGTTGTTAGGAAAACCATTATTTAATAATGAAGGAGAAGTCAAACTGGAAATACCGATGTATTCGATGCAAGCAATAGGAAAAAACTATATTATTTATACATTTCCTGTTGATCACATTCGATCTTGATGAAATTGAAAAGGAAATAGAAAAAAGAATAAAATATTTTATCCTTTGCACTTGACAGAATGAGTATCAGGCTATATACTTCGCTGTTGTTTAAAGGTAATAATTTTATATGTCATTGCTAAATAAAAAATATTATGTGTTTTTTCGGAGGTTTAAGACACTGCCAAAAGGCATAACACTTCCCGTTTATCTTCGGGAAGACATTAATTAAATAATTTAAGGGCTGTTCATCAGAAAAAGAGATTGAGCGGCCCTTTTTTATTCCCTTTTTTGCGGGATTTAAGGAAAGGAAATGGATTATGGCTTTAAAAAGATGTAAACATGGTATGATTGAGGAACAGTGCGGCGTTTGTAAAAAGTGGGAAGACAACTGCTGGGAAAAAAAGGAAGAAACCGAGAAAGAAGATTACAGGATGGACAGCAGAAAAGAATCATAGTCTTTAGCTGCATACAGCCAGTTGTCATCTTGATCACAGGGAGGAGTAATAATTGAAGTTAGATTTCTCACGGAGTTTCTCCTCCAGGGCGGAGTTCGAAATGTCAACAGATTATAAATAAAAAAAGGGGATTTATCATAAAATCCCCTTTTTTATTTGATTAACCGAATCAGTCGTTAATTCTATTTGCTCTGCCCATCGTCCGGCCGCGGTAATTTTTCCATTACATGGCGATGCAGAGGGTGACAAAATTCTTTTGGGTAAGTTAAATTAGCATTGAAAAGGGCGTGCATTTGAAGCACCATCTCTTCACTCATTTTTTTGGCAAACTCATCTTTTAAGATATCGCCTTTGCCCCCGGCATAACCCCAGGTAAATTCAGCGGCAAACATATGATTGTAAGTGAAGTACATATGAAAGGGATTGGCAGCACTCAGGCAGCCGCGGATACCTGCCACAAAAATCAACCCCCCGATTTTACCTGCCTGTTGCAAGGTGGGGAAATTCAGGGCATAGGTGCGATCCATTGCCATTTTGGTTAGGCCGGACATGGACCAGTAATAGACAGGGGAGGCCCAGATAATACCATCAGCCTCGCGGATTTTTTCATAGACTTGCTGCATATCATCATCAATGATGCATTCTCCGGTGGAAAAACATCCATTACATCCATCACATGGGCCGATAGTCAGATCACGCAGGATAACCTTTGAGGCTTCCCCACCCTGGTTGCGTGTTTTTTCCAGGGCGATATCCAGCAATATTTCGGTATTGCCGTTAGGTCTGCTGCTGCCTAAAATTCCTAATATTTTCATTTTTGGTCTCCTTTATAATCTGTTTATCTACTCAAGAGGTCCTTGTGGCTTATCCAAAACCTCCCGAATGGTTTTTGCCAATTCTCTCATAGCAATCGGTTTCATATCATAAAAGCTTATGTCTATACTTTTTGCTTTTTCTTCACCACGCGAGATCTCCTCCTCAATTAAAGGAAGATATACATGGAATGTCGTTCCCCGGCCAACTATACTCTCTACTGTTATGTCTCCACCATAATTTCGAACAATGCCATGAACAGTAGCCAGACCCGGGCCCTGCTTTTTTGTTGTTTTGTATTCATCATACCTCCCTAAGTAATCATTTGAATTTCATATACTTAGCATACTATACTTTATGATTTCAAAATATTTTTGGGAGGATGTAATTGTGTAAAGATTTGCGATCAGAACCATTTTAAGATTGACAATAAACTGTTCTAAGTATATATAATTAACATTAGTGTTAATTTGGTATGTCTGATGCGAATAAAAGATCTACAAAAGATAGGAAATAAATATTTTGGCCTCCAGGATCTGGCAAAAATTCTTGGGATTAGTTTTAATTCCGCGAAAGTCAGTGCCAGCCGATATGTAAAACAGGGTTACCTGGTTCGAATAAAAAAAAATATGTATACCCTGCCCGAATTCTGGAATAACGCACCAATCGAAGATGTGTTCATGATAGCCAACCTGGGGCAGACCCCATCATACATATCCCTCACAACAGCTTTGTCCTATTATGAAATAACAACGCAGATACAGCAGGATTACATTGAATCCATAGTCATCAGGAGGACTAAGAAAATCAATATTAATGGGCTTACCTTTAGATACAATAAAATAAAGGACAATTTATATTTTGGATTTGTCAAAGAAAAAGATTTTTTTATAGCAACACCGGAAAAGGCCTTCATTGATTCGATCTATTTAACTTCACTGGGGCGTTATGCCTTTGATCTTGCGGCAATAGATCGGGAAAAGATAAATTGGAATAAAATTGTAGATTTGTGTAATAGATTCCCATTAAAGATAAGAAAACGATTGGAGAAAGATGGATATCTTAAAGAGACATGAAATGTTTGAAATCGAGGTACTTAACAGGATGAACAGTAGCAAGTTGCTTGATCCGCTGGTTTTTGGTGGTGGGTCAATGCTAAGGCTCTGTCACGAATTGAATCGATACTCGGTTGACCTTGACTTCTGGTTCATAAAGAAAATTCCACAGGATGAGTATTTCAAAAATATTTCTTTGATCTTAAATAAAGATTACGAGATCACAGATAAACAAAAAAAACATTTTACACTGCTTTTCGAATTGCGTTCCACAAAATATCCAAGGCGACTTAAAATAGAAATAAGAAGAAAAATAAAAAAGTGTAATTATCAGGAAAAGATTGCCTTTTCAAAGTTCAGTACAAAACAGATACTTCTTAAGGCTCATACCCTGGAACAGACCATGGAAAATAAAATCAGGGCATTTCTTGATCGTGGAGAGATAAGGGATTGCTTTGATATGGAATTCCTGTTGCGAAAAGGGGTACAATTACCTTTTGATAAAAAAGAGCAACTGCTGGTTTTTAAAAAAAAGCTTTCAG
>JBHPCX010000123.1:0-9572 GCA_042573485.1 Thermodesulfobacteriota bacterium
GGCTGAAATAAAAGATATTGAAGGTGGTGATGCCACTGAAAATGCTGATATAATAAGAAAAATACTCGATGGAGAAAAAGGACCCAAAAGAGATATGGTATTAATTAATGCGTCGGCAGCCTTAGTCGCCGCCGGATATGCGAAAGATTTCAGCGAAGGAGTAAAACTGGGTGAAGAAATCATAGATTCCGGTAAAGCCAAAGCAAAACTTGATGAGTTGATTGAATTTACAAACAGTCTATAAAAGAAAAATTAGATTTATAAATTTTCACGAGTAGATTCCATGCATCAGAAACTAAAAGAGATAATTGAACAGAAACAGAAAGAAGTGGACGTACTCAAGAAAGAAGGTGTCCCGGATCTTGAATGCGAAGCACTTCCGTTACGCGATTTTAAAGGAGCCATTTCGGCTCCGGGAAGAATAAATCTTATATCAGAAATAAAATTTGCGTCTCCGTCAGCCGGCAAAATCCGCGAGCAGAGCAGTCCTGCTGACATAGGAATAATTTATGAAAAAGCAGGGGCTTCAGCTATATCGCTACTGACTGATGAAGTATTTTTTCAGGGAAACATTAAGAATCTCCCGGCCGTAAAAAAGGTCGTGTCCATTCCGATACTGAGGAAGGACTTTATTATAGATGAGATACAGGTAAAAGAGGCCGTGATCTACGGCGCGGATGCTGTTCTTTTGATTGCCCGGATATTATCTTCCGGTCAATTAAAGGATTTGATTGAGCTGTGCGGCGAACTGGGCCTGTCAGCTTTAACTGAAGTTCATGATAAGAATGACCTTGATATGGCACTGGAATGTGGCGCGGACATTATAGGAATCAACAATCGTGATCTCGACACCTTCCATGTGGACACCAATACAACAAAGGAGCTGGCTGGTTTCGTCCCTGACGCCTGTGTACTTGTAAGTGAAAGCGGAATAATTAGTCAGGAAGATATAAGAGTATTAAAGGGAACAGCTGTTAACGCCGTTTTAGTTGGTTCGGCCCTGATGTCGAGCGGGAACCCGGGAGAAAAAGCAAAGGAACTGGTTGAGGCGGGGAAGGTATAGAGAGTAGAGAAAAGAGTAAATAGGAAAGAGGGAAAAGTTAGAGGACAATGGTAAGGAAAAATCACCTATTTTCTCTTTTCTGATTTCTCTTTTCTCAATAGCATGTTGATAGAACAGGCGTTTAACAACCCTTTTTCATGAAAACAAGGTGATTTTATGCCTAAAATCAAAATATGCGGCATAACAAATTTTGATGATGCTGCCATGGCAGTGAAGCTTGGTGCTGATGCCCTTGGGTTTATATTTGCACCCAGCCCTAGAGAGATATCTCCTGAGAATGCAAGAGATATTATCAAAAAACTGTCTCCATTTATTAAGAGTGTAGGAGTTTTCGTAAATGAGAATGAAAATGTCATAAACGAAATCATTGAATACTGCGGGATTGACATCGTCCAGCTCCATGGTGATGAATCGCCTGGAATGTGCAGTATTTTTATGCCCCGGACTGTTAAAGCCTTCAGAGTGAAAGATAAGTCCACCCTTGAAGATATGTTACCCTATGTAGACCGTGTAAGGGCGTTCCTTCTTGACACATATTCCAGGGAGGCAGCAGGAGGCACAGGGAAGGTTTTCAATTGGGATATAGCAGGAAAAACAAAAGTGTTCAATGTCCCTTTAATTCTTGCGGGAGGCTTAACTCCTGACAATATTAAAGACGCAGTAAATCGTGTAAATCCCTATGCTCTTGATGTCAACAGCGGAATTGAAGCCAGCCCCGGCAAAAAGGATCACGGGCTTATGAGGGAGTTATTTAATAAGTTGGGAGAAATAGAAAACAGGAAATAGCAATTAGAAAAGAGTAAAGAGAATAGAGAAAACAGGAATTAAAATCTTTGCTCTATTCTCCCTGATCCTTGCTTTACCACTCTTTCATATTTTCTAATTTCTCTTTTCACTAGAATCCAGTATCCGGTATCTAGTATTTGACTCCTGACTTCTATGTTTTTTAGTGGACTCAATGACTACAAACAACAAGCAACATGCAACACACAACAAATAACCATCAACATTCCGGAGAATGTAAATGATTAAAACAAAATATTACGGTGAGTTCGGAGGGGCATATATCCCCGAGATTCTGGTCTCAACCTTTGAACAGCTTGTGTCAGCTTTTGAGGAAATAAAAGGTGATCCGGGCTTTTGGAAAGAATATACTGACATCATGTCAAACTATTCCTGCAGGCCCACACCACTTACTTACGCGGAAAACCTTACCAAGCATTTCGGAGGGGCGCATATATACATAAAGAGGGAAGACCTTAATCATACAGGCGCCCATAAGGCCAATAATGTTATGGGACAGGGACTTCTTGTCAAAAGAATGGGCAAAGGCCGTGTAATAGCTGAGACCGGGGCTGGTCAGCATGGAGTCGCCACTGCTACTATGGCTGCTAAGTTTGGTTTCGATTGCACTATCTACATGGGAGAAGTGGATGTTGAACGACAAAGGCCTAATGTATTCTGGATGGAGCGGTTGGGCGCAGAAGTAATCCCTGTAAAGGACGGAACAAGAATATTAAAAGACGCAATCAACGAGGCTTTCAGGGACTGGGCAACTAATATGGATAACACTCATTATGTCCTGGGAACCGCCTGTGGGGCCCATCCTTTCCCTGAAATGGTTATGTTTTTTCAGTCAATCATAGGAAAGGAAGCAAGAAAACAGATAATGGATATGACAGGAAACCTCCCGAATCGGGTATATGCCTGTGTTGGCGGGGGGTCCAATGCCCTTGGTATTTTCAGCGGTTTTTTTGATGACCCGGTAGAGCTGGTAGGCGTTGAAGCCGGAGGAAAGGGGCTGGACACCGGGCTGCACGCAACAAGACTTGCATCAAAGGATGGCTCTCCCGGGATCGCCCAGGGATATAAAACATACTTTCTTCAGAATGGTGACGGTCAGATGCAGGAGACTCACAGTGTCGCGGCAGGGCTTGATTATGTGGGTGTATCACCTATTTTGGCATCATTGAGAGAAGAGGCTAAAGTAAGATTTGAGTCTGCGACTGATAAAGAGGTCCTGGAAGCATTCTCTCTTACACTTAAAAAGGAAGGGCTTATCCCTGCACTTGAATCGGCCCATGCTTTTGTTCAAGCATATAAAGAGGCGCCACATTTAAACAGTGATGATATTATTATTATCAATCAATCGGGCAGAGGCGACAAAGATATATTTACAGTGGCAGACGCCTTTGCCGACCCGGAATGGTTTAAATTTATCAAGAAGAAGGCGGGGAATTATGAAGCTTGAAAATTATATAAAAAAACGGCTTGAAGAAAAAGATATATTGTTAATGACACACATTGTCCTTGGCTATCCCTCGCTTGAGGAAAGCTACAGGATAATAGAAACAATGGTGGAAGCAGGCGTGGATATTATGGAGCTGCAGATACCTTTTTCAGAACCTACAGCTGATGGACCCGTAATAGTCAAAGCAAATCAGTATGCTATTAATAAAGGCACAACTGTTAAGGAATGCCTGGAGCTGGCAGGGAAAGTATCAGGTGAATTCGATATACCTTTCCTTATTATGACCTACTATAATGTGCCATACAAATATGGAGTTGATGAATTCGCATTAAAGATGTCAAAGAATGGTCTAAAAGGCACTATTATACCTGATCTACCTCCCGAAGAGGGTGAAGATTTTTTCAAATCAATGGGCACACATAACCTTGATCCCATTCTTATCTTTTCACCAACAACCACAGATGATCGCATGGAGTATCTGAATTCCTTTGCAAAGGGTTTTATCTATTGTGTCGCAAGAAAGGGTGTTACAGGCAAGAATACGGACTTTTCAGAAGAACTGACAGCGTACCTGGCAAGGTGCAGAAATGCAACATCACTACCGCTCGCGCTTGGTTTTGGTATCAAGCAGAAGGCAGATGTGGACTTTTTAAAAGGCAAGGTTGATATCGCGGTAATAGGAACCCAGTCCATCAAAATCATGGAAGAATCGGGAATTGATGCAGTTGGAGAGTTTATTAGGGAGTTGGGGTAATAGGTAATAGGTTTTGGCTTATAGGTTATGGATTATGGGTTGAAATTTAAGGTTCAATAATTCAAAGATTTAAAGATTTATTTTTCTCATTAATAACTCAAAACCTAAAACTCAAAACTTAAAACTGCTTATTAGGTCAGGAGTTTATCCTATTACCTCTAACCTATCACCTCTTACCTGCTTTTTATTTTCTATTTTCTATTTTCTGTTTACTAATTCCTAAAGCGCTTTGATAATTTCAAATCCTTCAGGACTGTTCTCTGCTGCCTCCAGTAAGGCTTCCTCTGGTCCCACCACTTTAACAATACCTTTATTCTTTACAATATTCAAAAACTCAGCAAATTCCTTTAAGTCATCCTTGCGGGCACCTAATATCTCATCCCTTATTATCTGTCTTTCTTCATCCGTCTCACCGGAAAGATGCCGAAGCATTGAAATATATCCCTTAGTGTCAGGCAGCATGTAGCTGTCCATACTGCCTATTGTGCCGATAATGGCTTTTGTCAATTCACTGTTTCCTATATCAATGGTTCTTAAATAGTCCGCTGTTCCGTCAAAGGCACTTATGGTATTAAGAATATCGGGATCACGGTAAGATGAAAAGGTCAGCATACCGGACAACCTGTCAAAATTACAGAAAACCCCATAGGCCCCGCCCTTGACCCTTACCTGCTCCCACAATCTTGAAGACCTTAAAAACCTGGTTATTACATGTATAGACCCATGATGTTGATAACCTTGAGATTTGATATCTGTCCCCTTTGCCACATAATTTACCTGTGATGGGATGGCGATGCCCTCATAATCAGGATATTTTCCGGTCAACCATTCTGATTTTTTTGCTTCTGCTGCAGGAATATTATTTATAAAATTGATCGCGTCCGAATAAATCTTCCGCATGTTATTACTATCTATTGTTACATTTAAAATCATCCGGGTTCTATTGACCAGTATGTCCCGGATTATTTTGAGACCTGAGAGAACACTTCCCCAGTCCTTTTCTATAATTTCTACCAATTCCCGCAGAAAAAACAGGTAGCTCAACCCGTTCATCTGTTCCGCCGCCCAGTCTGCCTCATTAGAATTAGCCTTTAACCGCAGACCGGCAATCCGGTGACCTGATGACATCAGCTTCTGCTCTTCTCTCGCCTTAGCTTCAAGAACAATCTGTTTGAATCTCTCTTTATTATCAAACTGAACCTTCAGCAATATATCCTTCAAAATATTCAGTAATTCCCCGGTGTTTGACAGCATTGCCTTCCCGCGCAAAAACATAAAGGCACTACTCTCCATACTGTTTTTTAACATTGAAGTATGAAATACCGGTCTGATACCTCCGGTCTTTCTGCTGACGCGCCGTGTTAGAGAGATATAATCCTCCTTTTCTGTCCCCATCTCAAGAAGGGCTCTTCCAAATAATCTTGAATAGGCAAGATATTTCTGCGGCAGCATATGGAGATCAAAGCCAAGGTCAAAGTAGACAATCTCGTTTGTAAAGAGATCATGATACATAATCCGGGTTCCCTTTTCCTCCATCTCTTCACAGGGAAATACTTTATTTTCCTTTTCCATATCGGAAAGTTTCAAAACAGGTATAGAGGCAAGTGATTCAGGAGAATCAGGCTTTTCCTGCAGTTCTTTCAGTATTCTGGAATTTTCAATAATTTTATTTTTTTCTTCTTCGCTCATTTTATCCAGGAGATCCGCCATCTTCTTTTCTTCTGATCTCCTTTCTCTTTCAAGAAGGTTTTGCTCGGGCATGAGAACGACTGTTGTCCTGTGGGGATTCTCTAAAAAATATTTTTCAATCAGTTCTTCAAAGAATTGATCATTTTTATCTATTTCCGCCTTTACGGAATTCAATGGTTTTTCAAAAGCCAGGGATACAACAGGATCTTTATCATACAGCCATGAATTCAAGGCCCTGAGCATAATAATTAATCCCCTGGGATAACTTCCTGTATTGTTTTCCCTGAACATAAACTCTGTACTGTTTATGGCAGCTTCTATATCTTTTTTATCAATCCCTCTTAATACAAGATTCCTGAGTGTTTGAATGATAAGATTCTGGGCTTTGTCAATATTATCAGGATCAATACCTTTAAGACCTGTTGAAAAATAGATCTGCAGCAGATCACTATCCAGGCCTGTACCAGCCAGGTCCTCACCAAGGCCGGATTCAATGAGTGATTTCCTCAAAGGAGAACCCGGCATACCCAGCAGTATGTATTCCAGAAGGTACATGGAAAAGATAAATTTGGAATCCTTACTTTTTGGAAAAAGCCAGTTCAGGGTAAACCTTGCTTTTGCGTTAGATTGCTCATTATTTCCCGCGTCAAATGAACGAATGACACGCATCGGCTTTTTATATGCCGACTGGGGATATATGGTTGAATTAATATCAATCTCTTCAAATTTGTCCAGATACTCATCAATTATTTCAAGGCGTTTTTCAGGATCATCATCACCATAGAAAAATAATCTCGAGTTTGAAGGCTGATAATATTTATCATGGAACTCCTTAAATTTTTCAAATGTCAGGTTCGTAATATTTTTCGGATTTCCCCCGGAATCAAAAACGTAAGTATTATCAGGAAACAGGGACTTTACCGTGTAGTCATATATCAGCCTGTCAGGAGAGGAGTAGGAGCCCTTCATTTCACTATAGACTACACCTTTATAATTTATTGGACCGTCAAAGGATGTTAGATCATAGTGCCATCCTTCCTGCATGAGTATGTATTCCGTGAGTCTCGGGAAAAATACAGCATCCAGATACACGTCAATCAGATTATAAAAATCCTGCAGATTCTGGCTTGCCACCGGGTAGCATGTCATATCCGGAAATGTCATTGCATTTAAATATGTTTGCAAAGAACTTTTCATCAATTCAACAAATGGTTCCTTGACCGGGTATTTACGTGAACCGCAAAGGACTGAATGCTCCAGTATATGGGGAAGTCCCGTGGAATCGTTGGGGGGAGTACGAAAAGTGATTCCAAACACTTTGTTTTCATCATCATTAACCAGGGATAAAATCTCACCTCCCGTTTTGATATGACGGTAGAAAAAGGCCTGGCTGTTTATTTCAGGAATATGTTGTTCCTTTAATAACTCATATTTTGAAGAAACCATTTATTACCTCACCAAAAAATTGGGGTCAAACCTTGATTTGAGCATTTAAAGCCTGGTATTTTCCTCTCAGTTTCTTGTCTTTATCAAGTCGGACCCTGATTTGGCTTATCCGTTTGCTGACATTTGAATAGCTTGTCCCTAAAAACGATGCAATCTGCCGGTTGCTGAACCTGCCACTTTCCCATAGTAGATATATCAAAAAATCTCTATGATCCTTATCTTTTTGAGAGACTCTCCTTGATCTACACACCGTTTCAAGATCAATATGTAATACTTCAGAAGCTCTCTGAAGGACTTTGTGAGAATCAATATCTCGAAACATCCTGTTATGCTGAGGCAATTCAATATCTTTTTCCTTCGATAAAAAGCGTTCTTTTAAATCTTCCAGAAAATCCCCAGAGCCATAAACTAGTCCATGCTTGACATTTTCCCAGATACTTCCGCTTTCATCAGCGTACTGCTGAACCTTTTCTCGATATGACTTTGTTTTTTCCTCCCCGCCTATTTGATTCAGAATCAGATTAGTTTTTAACCATAGCGGTGCTTTTTTACCGTAGGCATAGCAAGGATAACTACTCCACCTGAAATCGGCAAGACGGTCAACCAAACCGGCTCGTAATGGATTTCGGTGAATGTAATATGAAAGACCCAAAAGATAAGCATCGTTCTCTACAATAATGCTTTTAAAACGGCCTTGGAAGAGATGTCCGTCTCTATCATTCAGTAAATTGAATCGTCTCGTATAGGTGGTTCCAAACCACTGCATTGCTTTGGACAGGTTCGCTTCCGGTGTCTTTATCAACAGATGATAATGATTTTTCATCAGCACATAGGCATATATATCGATATTAAATCGCTCGGAAAGCTCTTTGAGGAGATCCAAAAAGACAAAGCGGTCTCTGTCTGACAGAAATATATTCTGATGTCCGTTACCACGAGAAAATACATGATAGAATGCATTCGAGTATTCTATTCGCCATTGCCGTGCCATGGTTATCCTAAATATAAGCAGCAGAGAAAAATGTCAATACAAATGCTTAAATCAAGGTTTGACCCCATATTTGCCTATTCTTCTGTGCACCTTCTCATATATTTCACAGTAAAATTCTGCTAGATCAGTATGACACTTCACTGACAGTTTACGTTCATATCTCATTAAGCTCAATCAAATTAACATGTTAAAAGTTTATACAATCTAAAATAATTTTCTGGCATCTATATTGCTTAATTAAAAGCATCACTATACCTGAAATAGATCTCATTGGAATACCAAAGATCTTGCTGAACAGGGAACCGAAATCTTTATCGTCAATTTTATGGTTTTTCACAGAAATATAATGACTCAATATACTGAAACAATAAATAATGCAGTATTTACCAATAACCGTCAGTGGTTTGCTGTCCAGACCTATATTAGGAAAGAACAGGTAGCTAAAATCAATTTTGAGCACCAGGGATTTAAAGTATACCTGCCCCTGGTGAAGGCAGTCCGCAGGCACGCAAGGCGTGTTGACTACGTGGAAAGGGCTTTTTTTAAAGGTTACCTGTTCCTTCATCTCAGTCCCACTGAACGCAAATGGGAAACCATCTCCAGTACAAAAGGAGCTGTTAAACCGGTAATGTTCGGAGGATATTATCCCCCCGTTCCCGACCGGATAATAGAAAAGTTGTGTTCTTATGAAGATGAAAACGGGTTGATCTCACTCGATAAAATAAACAATGGCAAGTTTAAACAGGGAGATAAAGTGAAAATATCTTCCCCTGACGCTATCGAGTACACAGGGATGTTCAAGGCGCTACGGGGTAATGACCGTGCTTTGATCCTGCTTGATATTCTAAAAAGACAGGTTACGACTGTAGTGCCATTATCAGTCTTGGTTCATCTTTGAGATAGTCAAGGTTAAATACTAACCGGAAACCCATTCCTACTAACTTACCCGGGATGATATATGAATTAGGAGTATCTTAAAAAGAGAGGTCATTAAATAAAAACTCTCTGCATCTTAAAATCAAAATGTCAAGGATTCAAGGATTCTGGGATTCAAGGATTCAAGTGAAATGCTAAAAAATTATAAAGAATTAAAGATATGGCAGAAGGCTTATAAATTATGTTTGAAAATCTACGGAACAACAAGAAAATTTCCGAATGGTGAAAAGTTTGGGTTGATATCTCAGATCAGAAGGGCAGCATTATCAGTGGTTTCTAACATCGCAGAGGGTTATGGGCGAAAAACAACAACAGAATATATTAGGTATTTATATATCGCCTATGGTTCAAACTGTGAATTGGAGACGCAAATACTTCTATCGGGAGATCTGGGTTACATTGAGAATGTTGAATTTAAGGAAATAATAAAAATGATACAGGA
>JBHPCX010000124.1:0-9196 GCA_042573485.1 Thermodesulfobacteriota bacterium
CCTTAAACCGGAGAGATGTGTATAGGGGCAAGAAAAAAGTGTAAGGTTAAAGTTCGCATGACAGCAAATTAATATCATATCTGAACCCGGGTCGGTTATACATGGCTCCAGGTTCTTCTTGCTCAGCTCAGGGATTTTATATCTAAAGGATGTTGATGAACAATTTCAGAAAATGTCATCAAGCACGGTCTGAACCTGGACCGGAGTAATGTATCCCTTGTCTATGAGTATTTCTCCTATCAGGCGGTGTGTATTATAACGAGTTTCTTCTTCTACCTGGATTTTCAAGGCTTCAACCAGGTTTTCAGCTGATATAAACCCTTTTTCAAAGGCAATTATACCAAACTGTTTTTCATAGCGTTCTATATTACCCGGTTTATCATTCATAATGATTTCTCCTTTTCCTGTATTTATCCGGGAAATCAGCTATACTTTTTTTTCAGTATCCCACCGTATACACAAACCATAACTATCAACCACAAAAAAACCACAATCCAGTTGTGGAACAGATGCCATGCTGCTCCGGAGCCAACAAATGAAGGAATAATCATAACAATTCCAATTCCGATATCTCTGCTTTCCATGGATAATGCCTCCTGATTTTGCTTAAAACCTGAATATCCGAGTATCATAAAATAAATAATATGGCTATGTTTTTCTTTATTTGTCAAAAAATATGGCAATCTGATATTTAAGAGTATATGAATATAGATATTGAAGGTTCAATGTGTTAATTAAAACGGACGTTTTAAAAGATGAAATATGAAAATAACAGCTGGATAACGCAACTGAACGTATCGCTGATTCCGCCCAGCCTCAAAGATAATACTGCTGATTCTGATCGACTTAAAAACGGAATAGAAAAAAAACTTCCGGGAGACAGAGTGGAAATCCCTTTTCATGTAGTAAAATATCTTCCGTCTCTTCTCAGAAAATATAATTATAAGTGCAGGGTCATCCTTTATAGACAGGGAGACAGGTGGAGGGTTATAGACCTTTTTCCCCCTGGTGGTGAAGAGCACCTCTACGGAGCCGCTGTGGATCTCGGAAGCTCAACGGTTGTTCTCAGATTTGTTGACCTTTTATCCGGTGATACACTGGATGAATCATCATTTATGAACCCCCAGCATGAAATAGGCAGTGACATCCTGAGCAGGATCCATTTTGCATCGGAGGAGAATGGTAAAAATCATTTACAGGAGATCCTGATAAAACGGATAAACAGGGAAATAAAGACCCTGGCTGAAAAGCATGATGTAATGAAAAGCGCTATTGTCACCCTGGCTGCAGCCGGAAATACCGCAATGACTCACTTTTTTCTCGGCCTTGATCCATACTGGATATGCAGAGAGCCTTACATTCCCGCGATAAATACACCTGATGTTTTATCTCCTTCGGATATCGGTCTGGATATTAACCCTGGAGGCCCTGTAATTGTAATACCCTGTGTCGGCAGTTATCTTGGCGGTGATGTTTTAGCAGGTATCCTTTCATCGGATATGAGTTCGAATAGTGATGTAAGTATGCTTATTGATGTGGGTACAAATGCCGAGGTAGTGCTGGGAAACAGCGAATGGCTGTTGGCCTGTGCTGGAGCCGCTGGTCCAGCTCTTGAGGGAGGTGTGGCCGGAATGGGGATGATGGCCGGCCCGGGAGCGATCGATCATGTATATATTGATCCAGTATCCAGAGAGATCAAGATAAGAACAATTGATAATATCCCCGCGGTTGGAATATGCGGTTCAGGGCTTATTGACCTGGCCGGTCAGTTGTTCATGTCCGGCATGATTGATTTGAGAGGGCAGTTCAATAAGGAGAAGTGCTCTGATAGACTGGTTGATATAGACGGGGTAAAAAATCTTGTGATAGTTCCTTCTTCCGGGTCATCGAAAGGGGAGGAACTTTATCTGAGCCAGACGGATATTGATGCTCTTCTTAGATCAAAGGCCGCAATGTATACTATACTCAACACCATTACCAATATGGCAAATTTAGAAATGAATGAGATCAGCAGCATCAATATCGCCGGAACATTCGGGGCCTATATTGATCCTGTGTCGGCGATCTCACTTGGGATGATGCCTGATCTGCCGTTGTCAAAATATGTATCACTTGGCAATACTTCGCTGGAAGGTGTGACCGGAGTACTCATTTCAGCAAAAAGCAGGGATGATATATATAAGATTAAAGAAATGGTAACCTATATCGAGCTTAATGTTAACCAGGAATTCATGAATAATTTTAATGCCGCGAAGTTCATACCTCACACGGACCGTTCCCTGTTTCCGTCAGTCAAGGAATGGGGATAGAATATCCCCATCCTTGATTATAAAATTCATTTTATATATAGTCATTTATTCCATATTAATTCAGGAGATAAATAATTGTTTATAACTTTTGAAGGCATCGAGGGTTGTGGAAAAACAACCCAGGTTAAAAGATTTACAAAATATTTAAATGAGAACGGTATTCACAATATTAATACACTGGAACCTGGGGGAACGGCTATTGGCCAGAATATCAGGCGGATACTGCTGGACACAAACAACACAAACCTTTTCCCTCTTACAGAACTCATTTTATACGCGGCAGACAGGGCCCAGCATGTAAATGAGGTTATAAAACCCGGTCTCGACCAGGGGAAGTGGGTAATCTGCGACAGATACCTTGATGCCACAATAGCATACCAGGGTTTTGGACGCGGTTTGAATATGGAGATAATCAATATCCTCAATAATGAGGCTACCAGAGGGCTGTCTCCGGATATAACGATACTCATGGATTGTCCGGAAGAGATTGGCATTAATAGAGCGCTCGCAAGGAATAAAGACAGTTCACAGGAGGACCAGGGCAGATTTGAGAAGGAGAAAATGGAATTCCACCACAGGGTAAGAAAGGGCTATCTTACCCTTGCTGAAGAAAATAAGGACAGGTATATTGTTATTGATGCGGCAAAACCAATTGATGAAGTAGAAAGAGATATTATCAAGTCATTAAAACCATATATTGATTTTGAAAGAAAAAGAGTAGAAAAGGAGTGAAGTCTTTTACACAAATACTTGGCCAGGAAAAGGCGATAGGTTTCCTGAAAAAAGTCATTAAAGGCGATAAAATCCCTCACGCCTATCTGTTTACAGGTATAGAGGGGGCCGGTAAAAGAACTACTGCCCTGGCGCTTGCCCGTGCCGTTAACTGTAAATCTCCAATTGACGGAGACGGCTGCGGTGAATGTAAGGTGTGCAGGCAGATGAACAGCGGTAATTTCCCTGATTATTTTACAATTGAGCCGGATGGACAGAATATTAAAATTGAACAGATCAGGGAATTTAACAGGAGCATTAATTACAAGCCTGTTTTGGGAAAATACAGGATTACCATTATAAACAGGGCGGAAATGATGACTGAAGAGGCTGCAAATTCCTTCCTGAAGACACTGGAAGAACCGCCGCCGGGTAATATAATTGTCCTTAAGGTAATAGATCCGCTTGACCTGCTGCCGACAATAATATCAAGGTGTCAAAAGGTCCCCTTTAAGCCTCTTCCACATGATATCATTGAAAAACAGTTGATCTCAGAACTGGGGGAAACTCCCGAAAGGGCTTCATTGGCGGCAAGGATATCGGAAGGCAGCCTTTCTGCCGCGATTAATATATGTGAAAGCGATTTTTTAAAAGAAAGAAAAGAGATACTGCTGAATATTGCAAAACTCCCGGATCTTTCCAGAATACAGTTGCTTGACATGGCGGCGGATTTTAATAAAAAATACTCAAAAAAGAAGAGTGGTACCGGCAGGATAGATTTTTTTGAACTGTTCGGGATATGGAAGACCTTTTACAGAGACCTTATTCTTACAAAGGAAAAGGTTTCTTTAAATATGCTTATAAACAGTGATTATCATGACAGGCTTGAGGATATTTCAAAAAAATTAAGAACTGATGACCTGCTGGAAAGTTTTTTTATTATGGATAAATCTCAGCGTAATTTATTAAGAAACCCCAATGTTAATGTGACGATTGAAAAAATGCTCCTGGACCTTCGAGGACTTATTCCTGAATAAAAATGTAAAGGTAATAGACGTACTATGAGTAAAGTTGTTGGTATAAAGTTAAGGACAAACGGCAAAATCTACAATTTTGACTCGGGCCATTTTGTATTGAAAAAAGGAGACAGGGTTGTAGTTAATACTGAGCAGGGGAAGGCTTTCGGAACTGTAGTCTTTGAACCCAGGCAGCCTGATGAAAAGGACGCGGAAAGAGTGTTAAAAAAAGTCCATAGAGTGGCAAATCAGAAGGATATTGAGAAAAGCCGGAAAAACAGCGAACTTGAACAGAAGATATATTCATATTGTTATAAAAAAATAAAAGAGCGGTCGCTCCCCATGTTTCTTGTGGCGACAGAACGCATGTTTGACGGAAGTAAAGTTGTGGTTTATTTTTCTGCGGACGGCCGGATAGATTTTAGAGAACTGGTAAAAGACCTTGTTCAGGAATTCCACACCAGAATCGAAATGCGCCAGATCGGGGTCCGGCATCAGGCTAAAATGGTAGGTGGTTTAGGCCCCTGCGGAAGGGAACTATGCTGTTCCTCCTTTCTCAGCAGTTTTGATCCTGTCTCGATAAAAATGGCAAAAAAACAGAACCTTTCTCTTAATCCCACAAAGATTTCAGGAATGTGCGGACGACTCATGTGCTGTCTCTCCTATGAATATAGCTTTTATAATAAAATTACACAAAATATTCCAAAGATTGGAAAAAGCATAAAAACAGATAAAGGTGAAGGAAAAGTAATTCGAAATAATGTTCTAAAAGAAATGATTACCGTTCTGCTTGAGTCAGATGAAGAAATGGATATCAGATACGGGGATATATTAAAACAAGGCAAGTCTTCAAAAGAAACAAAAACACAAATGAAACAACAAAAACAGCAAGATAAGTAAAAAAGTGATTTTTTAACTGTTTCACATCAATGTAATATTATTTTACTCTTTCACAGGAATAAAAAAATTTTATCATAAAGGAAAGTTTAGTAAGATTCTTTTTTATTCAGTATATTTTGTATGAAAGACGTAATTACATAACACTTTATTTTTACTTGACATTTTACTAGTCTTATGGGCTATAATAGCGCTTTGTTTGTGGCCCGGCTCTTATCGCGGGTCGGTTTCATTCGGTTGTTTTTTCTTTGCCGGAGTGGCGACCTCGAGATTCGGAGCATATTAGCAATCATTTTTTATGGAGGTCTTAGCTTTGGCAGAAGGGACAGTAAAATGGTTTAGTGACAAAAAGGGGTATGGCTTTATTGCGCAGGAAGAATCAGGCCAGGATATTTTCGTTCATTACTCATCAATAGAAATGGATGGATTTAAAACTCTATCCGAAGGACAACAGGTCGTTTTTGAAGTAGAAGACGGTGAAAGAGGCCCTGTTGCAAAGAGTGTTAAAAAAATGTAGTTTTTAAAGGGTTTTGAAGAGGGTATCTTGCATGGCCACGGCAAGGTGCTCTTTTTTTATTTTATATGATGAAAATTGCAACTTTCAATACCAATTCAGTGAGGGCCAGACTCCCTATTATCAAAGAATGGCTCAACAGGGAGCAGCCTGATATACTCGCGTTTCAGGAGATAAAAGTTCAGGACAGGGATTTCCCTGTCAATGAATTTGAGGAGGCGGGGTATAATACAGTAATAAAAGGGCAGAAATCTTATAATGGTGTGGCAATAATTTCCAGGTCTGAACCTGAGAATATCATCAGAAACCTTTACCGTGATGAAGGGGAACAGGCGAGATTTCTAAGTGCTTCAGTTTCAGGTATAACAATAATTAATGTTTATGTCCCTCAGGGATTCTCTCCGGATAGTGATAAATTTGCTTATAAACTTGAATGGCTGGAGGATCTTTATAAATACATAAAAAAAGAATATACACCTGACAGTCCTGTAATCCTTCTTGGTGATTTTAACGTGGCAATGGATGAAAGGGATTTGCATGATCCCGACGGGTTGTGGGGAAGTGCCGGCTATCACCCCGAAGAGCAGAAAATATTGAATAAAATTTTTGAATGGGGTTTTGTTGACATTTTTAGAAAATATCACTCTGAAGGGAGACATTATACCTTCTGGGATTACCGTATACCTAACGCGGTAAAAAGAAAGATGGGCTGGCGAATCGATTACATAACGGCAACCCCTCCCCTGGCGGAAAAATCAATAGGTATAAGGGTTGATCTGGATGCAAGGTCATTAAAACGCCCCTCGGATCATACATTCCTTATCGCGGAGTTTGATTTATAATATCTGTTGACCACAGTATTAATTAGTAAGTAAATGAACAGAAAAACAAATTTGGCCATATTTTGGTCAAAAAACGCCTTCTTTATTCTCCAGGAGAAAGTTACTCTAACTTATCGTAGTCAACACCCTAGGCAGTCAGAGTTCGGACAGCACTATTCCCATCTTCACCCATGAGTCGACTATAACCTTCAACACCGGCACTTAGAATTGTGGTACGCCTACGTTTGAAGTCTTCTGTGGTCAACTTCCGTTTACTTATGAGACTGTCGAATAAGCTTTTTATAAGACACATATATTATCAAAATAGATTGTATTTTGATAACGATTTCGTTAGTTAGAATATTTTTCGAGTAAAATTATCATGTTTTTTCTATCACAGTGCCCATAAGTATTCCTCTTTTCTTTGCTATCTTCCTTATTTTTCTACTTGATGCATAGATAATTATATTATAGACACGCCGAAATGTTAGCAATCTATGTGTAAACATTTTTTTAAGTATCCGCAATATCACGGGCACTGTAAAAAATGAAATGTTTACATCTCGTCGTATCTGTTGGAGTTCATCTACCGATAATATATCAGAGTATACTTTTCCGGAGGCTTCCTCAATGTGGTAATTATTATAACTTTTTACCATTTCTTTCAGAGGGGAATATTTGGTTGCCCTTAAAACAGACAATCCCAGAGTATCAACACCAAGCTCGTGAGAGAATTTTACAATATCAAACATTTCTTCCCTGCTTTCACCTATATTTCCTATGATAAAGTAGCAATGATATATAAAGTTGAATTGTTGTAAAACACTAAAGTATTCCCTGACTTTATCAGTATTGAATCCCTTATTCATTGATGCCAATGTCTTGTCATGTGCTGACTCTATTCCAAAAAGAAAAGCCATGAAACCGGCTTTATACATTTTTTTTAATACATCTGGCCTTCTAGCAACCTCCAGGCGAGCGTTACAAAAATATTTCTTTTTTATGCCCGCACTAATAATAAGGTCACAGAATCTTTCAACCCAGTCCATATCAGCAGTAAATATATCGTCTGCAAAACCAATGATACCAGCTTGCACTGATTTTAATTCAGCAACAACTGATTCCGGACTTCTCACTGACCACTTTCTTTTTTCTCCCAAAGGGTTAAACTTAAAATCACAAAATTTGCAGTTATGAGGGCAACCTCTTGATCCCAACAATAAGTCAATTTCCATGTCTGATTTAAATCCATCAAGGTTTACCACGTACTTATATCTGCGAAGTTTTCTGTTTGGATAAAAATCGCTGTGCATCGGTTCAATCTGTCTATTTTTATTATGGACAACTTCATTATTGGATCTAAATGAAAGGCCATCAATATCTGGCGATAAGCCTTTTAAAATAACTTCTCTAATAGCCTCTTCACCATCCCCACGGATAATGCCATCGATTCTGGGGATATCCTGAAAAAGTCCCTCAGTATTCTCAGTCGCGAATCTTCCACCTAGAATGACAGTCTTTTTATCCGGCAGGCTGTTGATGATATCCTTAACAGATTCCTCTTCAATGCCCCAATTATGGCTGATAAGTATTAAATCTGTATCTTCCTTAACTATTGAGAGAAGAGGTTTTTCTTCATGCCTTAAATCTATTACTTTTATACTATCCACCATATCCTCTATTGCTGACGCTATATATTCCAGTCCGATTGGTGGTAAGAAACCTACAGATTTTAACTCTTGCTTATAAGGATATAGGCACAAAACATTTTTGTATTTCATTGAGCATAACTCCATTCTTATTTATATAGTAATTGAAAATCTGTGACACGGATTGTTCTTATAGAAACAGTAAAAGGAAAAATAATTTCATGATCACACAAAATATAACGACTCTTCCTTTTGTCTGAGAAAGTTAAAAAAAATATTTGCAGCCGTTAATTAACACATTTAACCATCAGCTATACTACTTAAACCAAGAGCAAAATGTTCTTGACCATTTTCTGGTGACAGGTCATCAAATGGTAAGACAGCTATAGTTTTTGGTGTTTCTTTTACATCTTGTGCCACAGGAGCTTGTTCTATTTCAACAGAATCTAGTTCTGTTTTTATGCGTTGGTTTGTATAAAATATCAAAACAAATAATCCTGCGGCAATTATGATTATAATAAAAGCAATAACAATCCAGCGATATATCCCTCCATGAACCACCTTCTCAGTGGCTTCAGTTCCTGTCAAAACTCGATAAATACTCACGGGGTCTGATATATTCTTTACATTATGTTCACCTAAATACTCATAACCAAGATCAAGTTTTATTTTGACCTGGTCATAAGCATTTCTCGACATAAAAATACCTCCAGGCTGAGCAAGTTCCTCAATTCTTGCGGCAATATTAACACCACTACCATATAGGCTACCATTCTCCTCAATCACATCTCCAAGGTTGATACCTATACGAAACTGCATTCTACGGTTTTCCAGCAATTCGGCATTCTTGATTTTCAACTCTTTCTGGATTTTAGCTGCACAATCAACAGCCTTTACTGCACTACTGAATTCAGCAAGCAGATTATCACCGGGAGAATCTACAACTCGACCATTATATTCCTCAATCAGTTTACTTATCAGAACCTTATTTTCTTCAAGGTAGCGTACAGTAGATGCCTCATTATCTTCCATAAGACGGCTGTACCCAACAACATCTGTACTGAATATACAGGTGAGTTTGCGATTGACTTCTTTCTGGTTCATAAAACCCTCTTTCAAGTTTATTAAGACTAGTAAAGCAAAATGATTGTATAGAAGATTTTGTAAGAAAAGACAGTTAAAAAACCTTAACCTATTGAATTAGCTATGTCAAAATATGCCTGCCCCCCAAAATCCGCGATTGGATATGAAAAAGCCTCTGGATTATACATTTTTAAGG
>JBHPCX010000125.1:0-8982 GCA_042573485.1 Thermodesulfobacteriota bacterium
CTAAAACTCCTTCATCCATGCTGGAAAGAATGGTTTCTATTTCATTTCTCTGCCGATTCCTTCTGTATATCATGGTTTAAGACTGTAAATTCTTCATGATTATTTATGCTGTCATAATCATATTTTACCCTGATTGACCGTTTGTTTTCTGATCTTGTAAAATCGTGGTTAAGCAGGTCAATAATTGTTGAAAGTTTATGTATTATTCTGTCTCTATCCATTTATTTCTCCTTAACTCTTTAGCTTTTTTTATATTAATAATTTTTTTAGTATTTTAAAGCTCTTGCATTAAAAATTGGTTAGGAATTTGTTTTATTTATGCCATTATTCAAAAATGGGATCGCACTTTAATTTAAAGTGCTGGTGGCAAGTCAATGTTCAATTACCAATTATCAATAAACAAATAACAATGAAAAGCATATGGAAGGTTTATAAAACGTGGTTATGGGTTAGCGGTTATAGGTTTTTAAAGCTGACGGCTGAACGCTGATAGCTGACAGCTTTTTTATTGCTAATTGTTTGCCGGAAGAGTGATTGTAAACACAGAGCCCTTATCTGGCGTGCTTTCAACTGTTACTTTTCCACCATGTGCCTGGGTTATGTGCTTTACAATGGCAAGCCCGAGGCCAGTCCCGCCTAGCTTTCGGCTTCTTGCCTTGTCAACCCTGTAGAAACGTTCAAATAGCCGCGGCAGGTGTTCCTCTCCTATGCCTTTGCCCTCATCAGCAACTTCTATTACAAGATCGTCTTCTTTTAAAAAACTCCTGACATGAACATTTTTATTGTTTTCACTGTATTTAATTGCATTATCCAGCAGGTTCATAACAGCCTGCTCCAGGAGCGGAGAGTTTATCCTTGCCTTCAGCTTTTCATCACAGTCTAGGGATATCTCTATCGCCTTTTCCATGGCACCGGGTCTGCATATTTGGACGGCCGTTTCAAGGACATCGATTATGTTTTCATGGCTGAAATCAATGTCATCGGTTTCTGTCTCTTTTTCAATTCTTGAAAGCTTTAAGAGATCATTTATTATGGCCTCCAGCCTGTTTACATGATTTGAGATAATCCCTAAAAAACGTTCCCTGTCATTCTCGCTGCTGACCTCTCCATGCCGGAGAGTTTCAACAAAGCCTTTAATAGCGGTGATAGGGGTTTTTATTTCATGGGAAACATTGGCAACAAAATCACGCCTTATATTTTCCAGCTTTTTAATCCTTGAAATATCTTTAAGCACAATAAGGGCACCCATTTTTCTTCCATCCGGGTCCCGCAATGCAGTTCCATTTACATTAACAAATTTCTCTTCATCATTGAAAAGCTCAACCTCCCTTTCCACCGGACCCTGTCCTGACAGGGCATTTTGAACAAAATCATGAAAAGCGCTGTTTCGTATAGTTTCCTGAACACTTCGTCCCTGGCAGTCTTCTTTGTTTGTTCCAAGCATTTCTGCCGCGGCGTTATTTATACTGATTATTCTTTCTCTGCTGTCTATCGCTAAAACTCCTTCATCCATGCTGGAAAGAATGGTTTCTATTTCATTTCTCTGCCGGGTAATTGTTTTTATCCTACGGTCCAGCTCCTCTGCCATTTCCTTCATTGAATCATAAAGGTTTTTAATTTCCGCGATTCCTGTAACCGGTCGTTTCAACCTGAAATCACCCCTTGCGATACCCTGGGCACTTACCCGCAGTTCTTCAATCGGCCTGCTTATCCTGCGGCTAACAATCAGGCATACTGCCGCTGCGAACAGGGCAATAATAAAACCGCCGTAAATATTTTTTCTCTGAATTTTATCTATTTCCCTGTCAATTATATCAACAGGTATGGATGTCCGGACAACCGCCTTCAACTGGTTTCCCGTGTACACAGAAGTTCCTAAATACATAAAGTTCTTTTGAAGTGTTAGGCTGTACCTTGTGGAAAGACCCTTCCCGTTTTCAATTGCCCCTAAAAACTCCGGCCTGTCCGCGTGGTTATCCATTTTAAGGGGATCCCCCTCAGAGTCTCCAAGAACACGCCCCGAAGGTAATATGAGTGTAATTCTTGTAGAAGAAAGGCTTCCCTCTTTTTTACACAGCCGGTCTATATATTCCTGGTCAACCGGATCTAAATAATTCCGGATTTGACTTTTGAATAAAAGGGCCCTGGTTTCCAGGTCTGACTCCACCTGCTTTAGAAAGAATTTTCTTGCAGAATAGGAGGCAAACCACGTCACTGCAGTGAGTGATACTATTATGATAAGCAGATATGAAGGATAGAGCGTCCAGATCAGGCGCCGTTTTTCATTCACTTATTTCTCCTTTAACCTGTATCCGACACCGCGAACCGTTTCGATATATTTTCCGGCATCTCCAAGTTTTTTTCTTAACCCGACTATCTGTACATCAACCGATCGATCTGTAACAAAATAATCATCACCTTTTACCGCATCCACAATCTGGGACCTGGTAAACACCCACCCCGGCCTTTTCAATAAAAAGGTCAGGATACCGAATTCCGTAAAGGTCAGCTGAACAGGGCTATTGTTTACAGAGGCTTCATGGCGCCCTTTGTGTATTTTAATGCCATGCATTTCTATAGTGTCAGCATCATCATCTGCCTTGATTTTTCTTCTAAGAACGGCCCTCATTCTCGCAATCATTATTCTTGGGCTGAAGGGCTTGGTGATATAATCATCAGCCCCCAGCTCGAGCCCTGTTACGATATCCGCTTCCTCTCCCTTGGCAGTCAGCATTATTACTGGAATATTTTTTGTAGAATTATCGTTTTTAAGAGCCCTTGCAACATCCAGCCCGTCTATACCGGGAAGCATCAGGTCAAGGATTATTAAACCAGGAAGGTTCTTTTTGGCCGTGTTAAGACCCTCTTCACCTGTGGAGGCGCATATAACATCATACCCTTCCCTTGAGAGGTTGTATCTTACCAGTTCAAGGAGATCCTCTTCGTCATCTACAACAAGAATTTTTTCCTTTGACATAACATTTCCTTAAAATATTTATACCTAATGGAAAATATGCATGTTTGGTTAGAATATTATTAAGAAAGCGTAAGAATAGTATTAGCCGGTGATGTGAAAAAACTTTGGCGTATACCGTTCAGGACCTTAAAGAAACATCACCGTTTAATACCTTCTGGACGCCCCCATCCTTTCCCTTAACCAATAATGCCCCGTCAATATCAATTCCTAATGCTGTTCCTTCGATTATTTCTCCCTCTGTGTTTATGGAAACGTTACTCCCGGTAACAATAGACCGGTCATTACATTTTTTATGAAGGCCCTCCAGGTTGCCTGCAAGAATATTTTCATATACTTCATTATATTGTAACAGAATTAAAGCTAGCAACTCATTTCTTGACAACGCCTTACCGCATTCACTCCGCAAACATGTTGAAGGAAACAGGGCATCCGTTCCGGGGCACCAGTTAACATTAAGCCCGAGACCCAGGATCACATAATCAGCATTTAAACCTTTTGCCCTGAACTCGGTTAATATGCCCCCGAGTTTTTTTTTGTTTAAATAAATATCGTTGGGCCATTTTATCATTGCTGAAAGTCCGGTTATTTTTTTAACGGCCTCTGTTACTGAAACAGCCATGGCCAGTGTAAGGGTGTAAATTCTTTCAATTTGCAATGATGGTTTCAACAAAATGGACAACAGAATGTTTTTATTGGGAGGCGATACCCACATCCTGTCCATTCTTCCCCTGCCGGCGGTCTGTTCTTCCGCCAGCACAACTGTCCCTTCCTGCGCACCCTGTTTATACAATTCCTTCGCAGTATCGTTAGTTGACGGCAGGCTTTTATGAATGAGTATATTTTTTGAGAATAGGGAGTTTTTCAGCAGGCCTTTTATTTTTTCCGCGTTAAAAAGTTCCATTTATTTTTCTTATGTCTTCAATATCAGGAAGGTTATATACCCTGCGTAGCATAACAGCAGAGTTACCCCGTTTACCCTGCTTATGGTATGGCTTTTTCTCATCATTATCCAGGGCATTATACTAATGATCATCATAACAAAATAATCTATTATTAAACCGCTTCCAATAAAACCGCCCTTTATAATAATAGGTCTCACGATTGATGCCGCGCCAAGTACGCTCAATATGTTAAAGACATTGCTTCCAAGAAGATTTCCTATACTTATGTCCATTTCCTTTCTTATTGCGGCTACAACAGATGTGGTTAATTCCGGGAGAGATGTGCCGAATGCCACGAGGGTAAGGCTTATAAATTTTTCATTCACACCAAGGGTCGTCATGATCTTTACTGCCGAATCAACAACAATTTTAGCACCAAGGGCAACCCCGAGAATACCTACTATAATAAATATTACCTGTTTTCCCCTTGATGACACATGTCCTATATTATCCAGATCCGCTCCATGGGTTAATGCCCCGTTACCCTCTTTATTCCCTGTTTTTTTCATTGCAATTTGATAATTCATAATTGTATAGGCAATGACACCGGAAAAAAGAATAACGCCTTCCATCCTTCCGATTCTCGAATTCCAGGACAATATCAGGAGAAAAAGGGAAATTCCTATCATAACGGGAAGTTCCCTTTTAACCACTTCACCCGTACTTTTGATCGGCTGAAAAGCCGCGGAAAGACCGAGAACAAGGGCAATGTTACAGATATTGCTGCCTATAACATTTCCCACAGCTATCATACTTTTTCCCTTTACGGCTGATACGAGACTGACGACAAGTTCAGGAGCTGATGTGCCGAAAGCTACGACGGTCAATCCTATAACTATAGGAGTGATTCCCATGTTTCTGGCAAGACTTGAAGATCCCCTGACAAGCCATTCCGCGCTGAAATAGAGAAGCAAAAAACCGATAAAGCAGAACAGGAGGCTCAGAAGCATATAATATCCTTATATTCCCTGTATGGGTAATGATAAAATTAACATTGTTTTTAATAATAATTAACTATTACATTATTTTCCTTGATTTATTAAGAAAAAATATTCCATATTATAAACTATTACTACATAAAAGCTTTATGAAACTTATGTAACATCTCTTTAAGACATTGATATGCCTTTTCGAGACGGACTTCAGAGGAATAATGGATTTCGTTTTGCCGTGAAAAGAATAATCAATGATAATTCCATTTTCCCCTGTTTTTGTATATTTTCCTATATCCATTATTATAACTGGAAAGATCTTAATCCCTTTAATTCCAGAAACCGGTTACCGGTTGCTTTGTTATGAGATGATATAAAACCTATAACATATGAGGCATTACAATGAATGATCAGGACAAGACCATAGAAAAACTCCGGAGGGATGACTTTATCAGGGAAAACCAGGAAAGGACAGAGGCGACAGAAGAGGAAACCGCGACAATCGATGCTGTTGAACCATGGCTTCCGATTGAAACTAAAATGGTTGTCGGCTCACTAATATGCGGTGTTATCGCTTTGATAATACTGGCCACACTGATCCATATATTTATTCTGGGGGTACACTAATGGAAATGCAAAGACGATGGAACACGGGTATGCTCAGCACAGAGGATTGGTGGGCGGTATGGATAGGCTTGTTTTTCGTTGCTTTAGGGATGATAACCGCAGCAACCGGAATTGACGTGACCGGATGGATTGTAAAATTCTCCGGCTGGGTAGATATTTCAAAATCCTTCCGGGCTTCCAGCAAGGAGCTTGTTTCTCCGGTGTTTTCACTTATTTTAAGTTATATAATCTTTACTGTTTCTACGAGTATAGGTGCCAGGTTCATGGGGTGGAACCTGAAAAGATACTTCTGGGCATGGACAATTATTTTCTGGCTCACGGTTATATTTTATATTATTGGACAAAATGCGTATATTGCATCAACCTCTCTTGACCGGGACAAATATGGTATCAGCTGGAGTCTTTCTCTGGGCGGGGCATACTATATTATAGCCCTGTTCGCGGGATTGTTCCTGGGAAACCTTACTCCAAAAAAATTCAGGGACTTTATTAAGGCGGCTGCAAAACCCGAATGGTTTATCAAGGTTGCAATCGTATGCCTGGGTACAAAGCTTGGATTAAAGGCCATCGAAGCCACCGGCTTTGCCATGCATCTCCTTTTTGCCGGCTGCTGCGCAACAATAGCCGCCTATCTGCTCTTCTGGCCGCTTGCATATACTATCTGCAGAAAGATATTTAAACTGTCCCGTGAATGGGCTGCCTGCCTTGCCTCTGCTGTTTCCGTCTGCGGTGTATCAGCAGCTATTGCAACCGGAGGTGCAATCAGGGCGAGAGCTATCGTTCCTATTATGATATCTTCGCTGGTTGTTGTTTTCGCAGTCTCGGAGCTGGTGATACTTCCCGGAGTGCTGACTAAATACTGGTCAAATGAGCCAATCGTATCAGGTGCAAGCCTTGGATTAACAGTAAAGACAGATGGCGCAGATGCCGCGGCAGGCGCGATCCTTGATGAACTTTTAAGGGCAAAGGCCGCGGCAAAGGGCATTCACTGGGAAGAGGGCTGGGTTCTTGCCTCTGCTATAATGACAAAAATCTGGATAGACATGTTTATAGGCATCTGGGCATTTGTTCTTGCTATCATATGGGTTATGCATGTTGAGAAGCGTAACGGTGACCGTGTAAGAAAATCTGAGATATGGTTCCGCTTTCCAAAATTTGTGGTGGGATACTTTGTCGCCTGGTTCCTTGTTATGGGGATAGGTTTAGCGGAATTACTTCCTTTTGAAAGCCTTGAATCCGGTCTTAAGCCTGTTGAGGGTTCTTTGCGTAAATTCTTTTTTATGCTTACCTTCACAAGTATCGGGATAGTGACCGACTTCAGGGAACTGGCAAAGGAAGGTCTTGGAAAGTTAACCCTTGCCTACGGGACTGTTTTATTGATTGTTATTATACCCATAGGTTTTTTCCTGGCATGGCTGTTTCATCACGGGATGATGCCACCTTCAGCATCATGATACTATGGGGTATATCCCTGATTTAACACCCTGCTGCTTGTAGTTTTCAATATTTTTAAGTGCTCCGCCCTCCCGGGCGGGGTACTGTATTAATGTTCCAGCTCCTTTTTCAACTCCCTTGTCATCAACTCCTTAACAGCGGCCAGGGGGTCTTTATTTTTATAAAGTGTTTCATAAACCTGGTCTACAATGGGCATATCCACACCTATTTTTCTTGCAAGTTCATAGGCTGATATGGTTGTCTTGACGCCTTCAGCCACCATGTTCATGCCTTCGGTTATTTCGGTCAGGCTTTTACCCTTGCCTATCTGGAGCCCGAGAGTACGGTTACGGCTCAGGTCCCCGGTACATGTTAAAACAAGGTCCCCTATCCCGGACAGGCCTGCAAAAGTCATGGGATTTGCCCCCATTGCCACACCGAGCCTGGTTATCTCCGCGAGTCCTCTCGTAATGAGCGCTGCTCTTGCATTCAGGCCGAAACCTAACCCGTCAGCAGCCCCGGCCCCTATTGCAATAACATTTTTAAGGGCTCCGCATATCTGAACCCCGGTAAGGTCGTCACTGACATAAACCCTGAACAGGTCCGTTGAAAACAGGGTTTGAAGCCTTTCAGCCTGTGACAGGTCCCTGCATGCAATGGTTACAGCCGTAGGCTGCTTTGTAACGACTTCCTTCGCGAAACTGGGGCCGGCAAGGCAGGCGAATGTTTCAGTATATTCGGGATCAAGAATCTCTTCGGCAACCTGGGACATGATTTTCAGAGTATTGTTCTCTATTCCCTTTGTAGCGGATATGAAATTCATGCCCGGTTTAAGATATGGCTTTAACCCTGTTAACACATCTCTGGTTACATGGGAGGGAACAACCATCATAACAAGGTCTTTTCCTTCAAGGGCCTCTTCAAAGGTTTTTACAGGATTCAAATTATCAACAAGCTTTTTACCGGGCAGAAAGGTGCTGTTTACTCTGTCATTTTTAATCTGTTCATATACTTCTTCTTCTCTTACCCATAAATCAACGGTATACCCCTTATCGGCCAGCAGGTTGGCAAGTGTTGTTCCCCAGCTACCAGCACCGATAGCGCCTATTTTCATTGTTTCTGTTTGTCCCATGTCTTATCCTTATTATGTAATAATAGTTTACTATATAAAAAGAAATTGCCGTGCTGGTTAATTAATAGACGGGGTTATAATGATATTTATAATATTTTTAAAACGAATGTAAAAAGCGTCCTGCTCAAGGTACGGGATTTTTATGTTTTTCCCTGCACCATGAACCTTGCGCCTTGTACCGCTTAGTACTCCCTCTGTTAATCAGAATTTATATAACTCTTCTCAGGTACAAAGTCTCTCGAAGCCTGCCTTATTCCTCCATCACCTTTGCAACGCCGACCACCTTTTCACCCTGTGCAATATTAATAAGCTTAACGCCCTGAGTGTTTCTTCCAATAACAGATATGTCTGCTACCCTGATTCTTATAATTTTGCCGTGCTCGGTTATAAGCATTAACTGGTCCTGCTCATTTGCCTGGTATGAATAAACAACCGCTCCGTTTCTCTCGCTCGTCTTTATTGTGAGTATTCCTTTTCCGCCCCTGGACTGCCGCCTGTATTCCGATGTTTTTGTCCTCTTTCCAAAACCGTTTTCCGTAACCGTAAGAATCGTGGACCCTTCCTTTATTGCATCCATTCCAACAACGTTATCATCGGAATCCATTCTTATGCCTATATTACCCGCAGCGACCCGCCCCATACTCCTTATGTCTTTTTCGGAAAACCTGATTGATTTACCCTTTTTAGTCCCGATAAAAATATCATTATCACCTTTTGTTACACGTACGGATATGAGTTCATCATTTTCATTTATCTTTAAAGCAATAATGCCGAGGTCCTGGAAGAGGAAGAAGAATTGGGCCTTGAAGATCTGATTGCTGACGAAGATATGGTGGTAACTATAAGTCACAGGGGATATATAAAAAGAAATCCCATGAGTCTCTACCGGGCGCAAAGAAGGGGAGGAAAAGGTTTAACCGGTGTTGTTCCAAAGGAAGA
>JBHPCX010000126.1:0-8891 GCA_042573485.1 Thermodesulfobacteriota bacterium
TACTTCGAGCTTGGAAGTAAATCAACCGCAACCAAACTCCTTTCAAAAACAGAAAGTACAGACAACAAAGACTTGATCAAACTTTGGGCAAAGGTGGGAGAAGTTGACAAAGCTCTTGAACTGATCGACTCTTATTCCGGCTCCGGAAATAACAACAATGGAATGTGGTTCGGTAGATCAGCGCGTGATCCAAAAAGCGAAAGGTATTTACTCGCGGCAGAAATATGCAGGGGTGCTGGAAGACATGAAGAAGCTATAGCCTATTATGAAAAGGTTCTCGCTCTGCCAGATAGCTATACACGCCCAATGGATCACCATGAAATTGATGACAAAATAAAGGCAAACGCTAACCTTGAAGGTACAAAACTGCTTAAAAACCTGGATATTCAACAAGTGCCTGATGGGACCTACTCTGCCACAACCACAGCATATGGCGGCCCTCTAACTGTTCAAGTGGTAATAAAGAAAGGGATTATCAGTTCAGTAAAAATCACGGAACATCGGGAAACTCCGTCCTACATAGTTATGACAGAGCCAACCGCTCGGCAGATTATAGCAAAACAGAACTTTGAAGATGTTGATGTAGTTACAGGAGCTACGATCACAGCGGATGCTATTATTAACGGCGCAGTCAAAGCCCTGTTCAACGCTATGAAGTAGTCCGTTATATTTAAGTGATCAACTATATAAATGTTAAATGATTTTACTTAACTCTTTATTGAAATAGGAATAAAGTATTGAATAGCATATTAAAGAAAATATGCCCAACATGGCTGACAACTCCCTGGCGACGTCTTGTTCAGACTCTTTGCTTTGTTCTTTTTCTAATTTTATTCTTCTATTATTGCTGGCCCTACAGGTTTGACTACAACAATGAAAATATTCAGCTTACCCAGCTTGAACTCTTTCTTACATTGGATCCTCTGGTCAGTATCTCAACAGCCATTGCTTCAAAGACCATTGTTTGGTCGCTATCAATTGCAGTTATAGTGCTTTTAGTGTGCATATTCTTTCCGCGCTGGTTTTGTGGTTATGTCTGCCCCATGGGCACATTGATAGACCTGTTTGATTGGGGCATAGGTAAAAATATAAAACACTTACGCTTAAAAAAGAGCGGCTGGTGGATCAACCTTAGGTTTTATTTTCTGATAGGCATACTTGTCGCGGCGTTATCAGGTGTTTTGCTATCCGGTTTTGTCGCTGCAATTCCTGTTTTGACAAGGGGTATGCTTTATATCCTGGGGCCTCTACAGCTTGGTCTTCTGAAAAACTTTCAATTTGTACCCCAAATTAACAGTGCCCAATATGTTTCTATCCTGCTTTTCACCCTGATTCCCTTATTGGGTCTTCTTCGTTCACGTTTCTGGTGTGCCTACGTCTGCCCCAGCGGTGCACTACTTTCACTTGCAAGCTTTTTCAGGCTGACTGACCGCAGGGTAGATAATACATGCACCGCTTGTTCTCTTTGCCTCAGTGAATGTTCATTTGATTGTATTACCTCTGATTTTTCTGCTCGTTATCTGGCTTGCGCAACCTGCTTTAGCTGTAAAAATATATGCCCTCAAAAATCCATAAAATTCACTCCCAGATGGAGCAATTCAAATCTTAATCCTTTGAACCAGATTTCTTGTAATAAATCGATAACACGCCGCAAATTCTTGATTGGCACTCTCGCTGCATGCAGTGCCAGTGTGGCAACAGCAGCAGGGCTGACATTTGAGCGAGATCTTTACACACAATCATACCCTGTTCGTCCACCGGGATCTGTTCCAGAGACAACATTCCTGAAACAATGTATTAGGTGCGGACTATGTATAAAGGTTTGTCCCGAAAGTACTTTACAGCCCTCAGGGTTCGAGCGGGGTATAGACGGCATCTGGACTCCGGCGGTAACTGCAGATTTCTCGGGTTGTAAGCCTTTATGCAATAACTGTGGACAAGTATGCCCCACCGGTGCTATTCGCGATCTTATCCTGGAAGAAAAAAAAGCTGCAAGGATTGGTATAGCCACAGTCGATAAAAATAGTTGTCTGCCTTATTATGAAAAGGAATCATGTGGTTTATGCTATGAAGCATGTTCTGCTTCAGGTTACAACGCAATTGAATACAATCGAATTGGCTTTGAGTATGATAATAATGGAATGCTTTCCTCAGGTTCAGGTATTCTTGCCCCGGTTGTTATCGAGGAAAAATGCATAGGCTGCGGTCTTTGTCAGGAAAAGTGTTACAGTGTAATGGTCAAAGAAAAAAAGATTCTCACCCAGAGTGCGATTAAAATTTACGCCGGCCCAGGTAAAGAAGATCGCATAACTTCCGGTTCATATCTGTCTCTACAAGAAGGACGGAAAAAAATCGCAGAAAAGAATAAAATCAAGGCTCCTCAAAATGAATACCTTCCTGACTTTCTGCGATAATTTTTGAGTATGATTAATATACTTCAGGGTGTTAGTAATAATTCTAAACCAAACCAAAACCGCATACACTAATAACTGTCCTATTTTGTCCTAATAAAATAATATAATTTGATATTTTTTGATGGAATTTGATGTTTCGGCTTTATGAATAAATGTAGTAAAAACATAAAAAAGGGGTTAAGAACATATCTTAACCCCTTGATATTATTAAATGGCGGAAGTGCATGGGAATCGAACCCACCCAACGAGGTTTTAGCCCGTTGCACCGGATTTGAAGTCCGGGAGCCCCACCAGTGAGCTTTCCACTTCCAGAAAAGCAGAAATCAGAGATCAGTAATCAGTAATCAGCAAAAACTTAAAAGCGTTTCTTTGTGATTAGTTGCTACTCCATAGCATAATGGTGCTATATTCGCAACCTCTTCAGGCACTTCAAAAACCTGGATTCCCCGGTCAACCCGGGGAATGACGGAGAAAATGGATTCCAGCCTGAGAGACTGTGTCGTAATTGTCAAATTAGTAAAAGAAATCTTATTTATAAAATCTAAAACTAGGGTCGGGATTTATTCCCGACCGCTATATTTTGCCAAAAATATTAAAGCCTTAAATTGGTGGGGTATAAAACCCCACCCTACTAAAAAATTATTAAGGTATTGCCTCGAAAATACTTTACAAAGCAGTCATTGCGCGGGAATGACATCGTAAAATAAAAGATGAACGTCCAACATCCAACGCTAAACATTCAACTTTCAATTTAAGCAAGGCGTTCTATTACTATATTCAATATCCTCCTGATAGGCTCTGCCGCTCCCCACAGAAGCTGGTCTCCCACGCTGAATGCAGCGAGATATTCAGGCCCCAGGTTCATTTTTCTTATCCTGCCAACAGGTATATCAAGCGTTCCGCTTACTGCCGCAGGTGAGAGGTATTTAAGTGTTGATTCCTTATCATTGGGGATTACTTTAACCCAGTCATTGGCACCGGCGATCATATCCGCCGCTTCATCAGCCGGTACATCTTTCTTAAGTTTTATAGTAAATCCCTGGCTGTGACAGCGCATGGATCCTATCCTGACACAAATTCCGTCAACAGGTATCGGCTCTTCTGTGCCCAGTATCTTATTTGTTTCAGCATAGCCCTTCCACTCCTCCCTGGTCTGCCCCGACTCCATGGGTGAGTCAATCCAGGGGATCAGGCTCGCGGCAAGCGGAGCGCCAAAGTTATCAGTTGGAAAAGAGTCTTTGAGCATCTCTTTAGTAATAAGCCTGTCCAGCTCAACAGCAGATAAATCAGGGTTGTTAATTATACCAATGGCTGCCATTTGAGATACAAGTTCTTTCATATTAGTTGCGCCCGCGCCTGATGCTGCCTGGTAGGTCATGCTTGAAACCCATTCCACCATGTTATTCGAGAAAAGACCTCCAAGGGCCATAAGCATAAGGCTTACCGTGCAATTACCGCCTATATAGGTCTTTACACCGGATGACAGGGCATTATCGATTACAGAACGGTTTACAGGATCAAGAACGATGATGCTTTCATCTTCCATCCTGAGGGCTGAAGCCGCGTCAATCCAGTACCCGCTCCAGCCTTTTTTTCTTAGTTCAGGATATACCTTCTTTGTGTAACCGCTTCCCTGGCAGGTCACAGCGATATCAAGGGATGAAAGAAGATCAAGATCATAGGCATCCTTTAATTCAGGGATTTCCATTCCGATATCAGGGCCCGCGCCGCCTACATTGGAAGTTGTAAAACAGACAGCTTCATAATCATGAAAGTCTTTTTCCTGGATCATTCTTTCCATAAGGACTGAACCGACCATTCCTCTCCATCCGATAAAGCCTATTTTCAGCATTTTATTTCTCCTGGTTTCTTTATTTCTTTTTAAGGTTTAAGCCAAATAAATTTATTTTATACATCTTTCAATAAAAAAATCAGGGACTGATTGATTTCACTGAAAAACCCTGGTTTTTGCTTTAAAAAAATATTTCATAATTATATGTCAGGGATATATTAAATGCGCCATATTTGACTAAAATAACTAAAGTAATCTTAATTTAATATGTTGTTGTCCGGGATTATATCATTATATCAATCAATCCGGGACTTGATTCCTTTTAAAAAATCATATAAGAATACTGCAAAATATTACTCTCGGCCGATAGAGTAAGCTTGAAGTGAAACTGTATTAACTCCACCAAATAAAGTCCTGATTATATATTTCCGGAAAATGCATTTGTAGAGGAGGCCGCAGTAAAATGTTATTAGATGACAGCATGTTAAATGATTTGGCGATTCTTGTAGTGGATGATGAACCGGATATCCTTGAAACTGTTGAAGATGAACTCTATATGTGCATACTCCATAAGGCCGAAAGTTATGAAACAGCTCTTGAATATCTGCTAAGTTATACATATGATATCGTAATTCTGGATATTATGGGCGTTAACGGCTTTGAATTGCTTAAAACATCGGTTGCCAGGGGATTTCCCACTGTTATGTTGACCGCTCATTCTCTTACGCCGGACACGCTTAAAAAATCCATTCAACTCGGCGCGGTATTTTTTCTACCAAAGGAAACATTGCCTGAGCTGCGATATTTTCTGGAAGAACTTGTCAAAAACAAGTTCATTCCGAGCTGGATGTCCTTTTTTGAAAAACTCGGGGTATACTTTAATAAATATTTCGACCCTGACTGGAAGGAAAAGGATCGATTCTTTGAAGAATTCGAAGAAAGCCTGCTGAAAAACGAAAATATGCGAGTTGATGATCCCGGAGCCTGATATTTATATTTCTTGTACCCTTTAACATTCCATCCGGAGGGTGGACACTGAAAAACAGATATGGAACAGGTCCTTTTATTAAATATTTCTTATGAGCCTCTAAAGGTAATCAACTGGAAAAAGGCAATAACCATGCTGTGCCTTGGTAAAGTGGAAGTAATAGAGGAGTATGGCAGGGATATTCATTCAGTCAGTTTTTCCATTAAACTTCCCGCTGTAGTGCGCCTTCTAAAGGTGGTTAAAAGAAATAACAGCCCAGTAAAATTTTCAAGGCAGAATATTTACGCGAGAGACCGCTACAAATGTCAATATTGCGGGTTAAAGCATCCTCTGGAAGAGTTGACCTATGATCATATTCAGCCGAAATCCAGGGGAGGAAAAACAGAATGGGAAAATATTGTGACCTGCTGCATTAAATGCAATCGAAAAAAAGGCGGCAGGACACCTCGAGAGGCATCAATGAGACTGATTAAAAAACCTGTTATCCCGAAATGGATCCCTTCTGTCAGGCTTACAATAGGCTTCAGGAGAGTGCCGCAAACCTGGCGTGAATATCTTTACTGGCATGTGGAATTGTTGGAATAAAACGCGGTCTACGGTGCAAGGTATGCGGTATATGGAAAATAAGGAAAAAGCCGTGCTTCCCTTTGAAGCACGGCTTTTTTAGTGTCTTTTTCGGTGATGGTTGAAACACTATGCCTTTAGGCGAAGAAAATTTTGAGTTACTACGTCGTAACTTGTCATACCGCGACTTGATCGCGGTATCCAGGAATTGTCAATATCTCATGTTTTATTGATGTTATGGATTCCGCGGTCGGAGCCGCGCAATGACATTAGTTTTATTGAAGAATCACATGCTGAAGATATATCAAGTATATCTTAATCTTATCTCTAAATATTGAAGTATTAGATTAAGCTAATTACTCCTCCCTATGCAGGACTTTCAACTTGGCATCTATCAGCTGTTTATGGCTTAACCTTAAAAGTGTTGCCACTTTATGAACGAGATAATCCTCATGATGATCGAGCCTGCCGTCAGAATAAGCCACTTCCCATACTGTTTCGATTACATCGAGTTTTTCTTCAAGGCTGTAGTTTTGATTGATCAGGTTGGTAAACTGCCAGAGATCTATGCTCTCTTCCAGTACTTCCTCTGATGATTTTAAAAGCCCGGCAATATCGTCATCAGAAACATTATATTTAGTTTTGAATATAGAGACGATATTATCCCTTTCCTGGCTGCTGAATTCACCGTCAATACTGGCAAGTTCAAGAAGGAGGGCGCAGGTTGCCAGATTGATATCCTTCTTGCTTGTTTCATTTTTCACTGTTTCCACCGTTGATTGTTTATTCCCGATAATTTTTTTAAAAAGGTCCAGCATTATCTCCTCCAGAATGTCAGTATTATTAAATAAAATGTTTTAAGTGCATAACATTTTAATTAAAGCTATTCAAGCTGCTAATTGAACCAGGTGCTTATGAGATAGGCTATAAGTTTATTGACATTATTAAAATATCCTATTATTTCATAACGTTACTGACTCAGGTATTTAGTACTCGATGAGCCTATATTCCTAAAGTAGTCTCCATATTACTTATTTTAATAAACATGGAGATAAAACTGAACCTATATCGGAAACAAGATCATATCCATTAACCTGAAAATAGAGAGAAAGCCGGGAAATACTTTCGATGATGAATTCTTACGGGTTGAGGTTATCGATTGAGGGAAAAAGATGAATCTTTTGAATTCCATTAATGAAAAGTTCAGTATTAAGCTATTTGCCGTATTCGGAATTATTGCTTTCCTCATTTCCTGCTTTTTTACCGGCTTTTACGTGTTCCACCAAAGTAAATTCCTGAATACTAGCATATTAGAAAAAGGAATATTTCAAGTGGAGATGCTTGCCCGTAACCTGAGAATAGGTGCTTTTTCAGAAAATTGTAAAGGGGGACGCTCTTTAGTAATTCAGTTGACAGCTTGATTGAAATTGGCTAAATCTATTGAATGCCAAGGATAGCGAGATTAGATACTCCCGGAATCCTGCAACATGATATGATCCGGGGTATTGAAGGAATAAAAATATTCCGCAACAATAAAGATCGAAAAGACTTTATTGAAAGACTGGCAAAGCTATGCCCTGAGACGGATATAACATGTTATGCCTGGGCGTTTATGCCCAATCATGCCCATTTTCTTTTCCGAACCGGCCAATACCCATTATCCGGGCTTATGAGACGTCTCTTAACCGGATATGTCATTGGTTTCAACCAAAGATATAAACGGCGTGGCCAGTTATTTCAGAATCGTTACAAATCTATAATATGTCAGGAAGAAACCTATCTTCTGGAACTGGTCAGGTATATTCATTTGAATCCTGTTAGAGCAGGAATTTTGCAGAATCTCGATGAATTAAAAACATATAAATACAGCGGTCATAGCGCTTTAATGGGTAAAACTAAAATGGCGTGGCAGGACACTGATTATGTTCTTTCTTACTTTGGAAAGAGTAAGAAAGATGCCAGGAAAAAATATGACTCATTTGTCCAAGACGGTTTAAAACAGGGCCGAAAGAATGAATTGACTGGAGGAGGTCTTATTCGCAGTCTTGGAGGCTGGGTTGAGGCAAGGGATGTTCTAAAGGCCGGAAAACATATAATGAGCGATGAAAGAATACTTGGAGATTCTGATTTCGTAGAGTCAATACTCTCTCAATCAGAAGAGCATTTTGAGCGAAGGTATAGGCTGAAACGGCAGGGATATGATCTGAATCGCATAGCGGTGAGAGTTGCTGAAGTATTGGGAATGGAAGAAGCAGAAGAAGTTTTTTCAAAAGGGCGTCAGAACAGGAAAGTAAAGGCAAGAAGTCTATTATGCTATTGGGGTTCTAGGGAGTTGGGTATGTCTCATACCTCACTGGCAAAAAAACTGGAAATGAGCCTGGCCAATGTTGGTTTATCTGTTGAGAGGGGAGAATCGATAGTAAAAAGTTGCAATTATACTCTTGAAGAATAAGATAATGAATTACTAAAGAGCGTCCCCTTTAGGTATTATTTTGAATAAGGATGGCATACTATGAATAAAATTAACATAATTATATTATTTACCCTAATCGTATTATCCACGTGTTATTGCACGATATCGAATGCTATTGATGAAACAAATCCATCAAATAATCTAAGTGGAATGGAGATATTGATAGAATATTTTGGCTCTTTGGATAGGCCTAGATACTCTGTGCTATTTAAATATAAAGATGAAATAAAAGATGATTTGGAGGAGGTTTATCGCTCTGAATCCATCAAAAGTCCCCGAAAGTTTTATATGAATGAAGGTTTAATTATGTTGCTTAACAAAAAAGAAATGGGTGCAATAAAAAAAGTAGTAGTAGCTTATTCTGATGAAGCGATATTAAAATTTAATGGAAAAGCTTCTCAAAAAATAAAAACAAGTGGTTTTACTTTCACGATTTATCAACACGATAAAGTAGTTCTAGACTATATGCTCGATATAGAATGGTCAAAGAAGATATTAAAAGAGGTATATCTGTTACTTTCAAGCGATGATGAGAAAAGTAGTCTATTCAAAGATTCAATGCTTGTAATTTATTGAAACCAACGGTGTCCAAAATTCCATGTGAATAAAGGGGGACGCTCTTTAGTAATTCAGTTGACAGCTTGATTGAAATTGGCTAAA
>JBHPCX010000127.1:0-8861 GCA_042573485.1 Thermodesulfobacteriota bacterium
GATAGAAGAATCGAAAATCCAGCTTGGTGAACTGACTGTTGAGTGTCAGGAACAGATTTTCCATCCCGGGGGTTCAGTCCGGTATAAAGTTAGTTTAAACGGTAGAAAAGTCGTTTATGCTACTGATGTGGAACTTGATAAAATGTTCAACAGGGAAGATGAAAATGAAGAGAGCAGGGATCTCATTTCGGAGTTTATGGATTTTATCTCTGGTGCCGACCTGCTGATCGCTGATGCCCAATATACGGAAGATGAATATTCACAAAAAGCAGGGTGGGGGCATACTTCAGTGCCGACACTTCTTGATGCTGCTTATAAATCAAATGTTAAACAGCTTGCAGTTTTTCACCATGATCCCCTTCATTCAGATAAATTCCTGGATGAATTATATATAAGTAACAGATCAAAATACCTTGAAGGCGATAAAAAAATGGACCTGTTCTGGGCCAGAGAAGGTATATCTCTCGCGATTTAGCTGTTTTAAATATACAGCCCGCCTTTTTCATTTTCATCCTGAATATATAGTAATATTATGGGCGAAGCATTGCCCAGGTATATAAAAGGAGAAGGAGAATGATGAATTATAAGACTCTTGGAAGGTATGTACTTAATATAAGAAATGAACTATTTGAGGCAATAATCCCGGAAGTCAGTGAAATGGTTAACTATGCCATAGATGAAAACCTTGAGATTAAAGAACGATGGTATACGGTAAATGGGAAAAAGATACCGGAAGTAAATGTTCTATGGTTTGTTAAGGATATTACTTCTGAACTTGCATCAACCCTCGACACAAGGGATAAGATATTACTGTTAAAAGACTATTACCTTGCTGTTAAGGTATTGTCTTCCTATGGAAAACATGAGGACAGTAATATCAGGTTGATTAAAAATGATTATGATGACGCGGTAAATAATATTCTGGCTGCTCAACCGGATTATTTTGCTTCAAGAATGGCATCTCTAAAGCTTGCTGAGAAAATAATAAAATCAAAGTTGGAATCAGAGTGTATTGAATTTGAGGGGTGTCAAAGATTTACTGATTTTCCTGAAAAACTTGACTGCGCAAATATTGAAGGGCTGGAAGAAATAATCAGTAAAATAGAAGACACGTCAAAAGAAGGGGATAGTGATACTCCCGTTACCTGTGAAGAAGCTGTAAGCTTTCTTAAAAATTCACTCAGGTTGTATTTAAAGCTCTTTCATCCTTCAAAGGAGCCAAAAATTACAACCAGAGGATAAACAGGAATTATTTAAAAGCTGTAACGGAAAGCCACAAAGATACTTGTATTGTCATGGAATTGTCCGAAAAATGTGTGGGGATATTCCCCTGAGAACAGGTTGACTCCCAGTTCCGTTTTGAAGTTGTCGCTGATCTTGTAGCTGATATTAGGACGTACATAGAGGTCATCATCCGATGGTGAATAATATGTAAACAACGAAAATATAAGGTTCTGGTTAAGGTACAGCTTGGTAATCCTAAGTGTGAACAGATGACGGTCTTCATCAGCGGCATTTGATCCTATGGGCAGTGTGCTCAGGTATTCATCATAATCCATCATATGTTCCATATAATACTGAATTCCTACGGTAAGGTCAGATGCCAGCCTGGGCAGGTCCTGTTCATAACCTGCCAGAAAACGGGTCTGGCTGTTGTTTATAAACGGGTTATTCCCCGCACTTTCATCGCTTGAATCATAGTAACCTGACTCAATATTCCCTATTCCCTTCCCAACCTGTCCCCGAATACTGAAACCATAAACATTTAATTTTGGAAAAATATGTTTGAAGGAGGCAGGGTCCAATCCTCCCGGGCTTTTCCAGTATCCCCGGTATCCATAGAGAGCAAACTCATTGCCCTTCAGATTCTTTGACAACCTCACGGCCAACTCATCATCGTCAATCCAGTTGTCAGGTTTAAGGGGCCGGACAATATTGTCTGATCCGGCTATGCGGAAGCCGTTCCAGTAGGACAGTCTTTCACCGGTGATAAACCTGTCGGAGTCAAACTTTGGTGTGTAAGCCAGGTCAATATTAACCGGATCAGTAAATATACTTAGCTTTATCGCGTCAGAGGGTGCCTTTAGATATTCAGTGTCTCTTCCTATGAGAAAGGACTGCCAGTCCTTTGGGAAAAGGTCATTAATAAAAACAAGATCGCCTGTTCCCCATGTCAGAATCTGGCGTCCGGCTTTTATATCCATATAATCAAAGGCTGAGAAGGAAATACTCAGCTTTCGAAGATCCAGAAATCCCCTGCCTTTATCAATGTTGACAGACCTGTCATTTACTGCCAGGTCATAGTAAATGTCACTCGTAAATTCGAAAAGGATTCTTTTCCATTGCTTTTCCATTTCAAGCTGCAGCCTGGTTTCTCCAATGGAGGGGTTTTTTTCATAGAGATCATCCTGAAGCCTGAACCCGGAACGTATTTCCGCGAAACCTGTAATATCAGGCCATGAAACAGCTTCTTCCTTTGCATCTGTTCTTTTTGCACTCTCGTTTGAAATAAGACCGGCCGGCAGGGACGGTCCAGAATCATCCCCGGAATCAGCAGAATTCAGCGATCCTAATCCTGGCGGCAGCCCCGGTTGATCATCATTTCCATTCGATTCCATTGTCCCGCCAAGACCTTGAGGAAGCGCGGGTGCATCAGCTGATAAAAGGTTTTGAGTAAGCAGCAGGTATAGAAAACTGATTGAAACAATAAATATCAGTTTCCCAGGTTTTATTTTTATCATCTTAAATATTTCCTCGGCGGCCGCCTCAGATACCTTTCAGTAAATATGTCTTCAGGGATATTTTTGTTGTACTCAACATTTGAATATTCAAGAATTGTGTGCCCCCCTGTTTTCAGGTCTGTCATCCTGGCTTTCATAACTGTTGGAAATCCTTGAATATTTTCTACCTGGAGGGCTTCATAAACACGGTATTTTTTGTTTTCGTTGTCATAATAATCGATTTTAACAGCCAGGAAGCTTGCCTTATGAATCCACATTTCAAAATATGAGAATTCTACAGTATCCTGATTTTTAGGTGTGTTTTTCAAGACATAATAATCATCGGTTGTTTTTACCAGTTCATGAACATCATCATTTATGTTTCTTCCTGAAACGTCTTCATAGTAAAAATGTGATCCAACAAAACTTGTCCTTTTATCTGTGGATGAGATCCTTTTAACAAGGTCCAGGGCCGGCAGGTACATCCAGCGGTCATCATCCCCGTCAAGATTTTTCCAGACCATGAATACGGTCTTGTTGACATCAGCAGGCCTGTCAAAGTAGGCATATATTTTCTGATCTCCGCAATAATCATCACCTGTTTGATCTCCCTGAGATGCTGACGGGTCAGGCTGGTCCCTGCGAAGAATTGTCAATCGGCGTTCACGGGTTCTTTCCTGGCTGTCTGTTATTGTCATATTGACCCTGGCCTTTCCGTCCGTACCCTGGTAATAGGAGACCCTGTTGGTATGGTTTACTATCTGATCAACGTCAGCAATATCTGATTGGACCGCATGTAGTTTAGGACCATGAGCAAAAAAGCATATAGAAAAAATCAATGCCAGAATTACCATGTTATAATATTTTTTATCAGTCATTTTCTTCAACCTCCTGTTCATTCAATATTCTACATTTTTCACGTCTGGATAACAATCCGCAACCAATCGCCATCAGGGGTATAACAACAACAGCTAACCATGTGAGTGAGGACCATGAAACCTGGGCAAAGGAGTTGAGTGTAAGAGCTATAAGCACAACCAGGGTTATGGAAGCCACCAGGCATGAAACACAGTTGCAGCATTGTCCTGCTGCAGGTTTGATCCTGAACAAATATTTTTCCAGGGCCTTCATAAGGGCGGGAAGCAGCAGGAGCGTGCCCGCGCCCGAGACAAAGAGTATGGCGGCAAGTAAAGCTCCCACGGTTTTATAGGGTGTAAGGGGAGCCAGAAGCAGCGGGAGAAATCCTACCGCTATCACGATGATATTCCTCATTATCGCCCTGGCAGGCTCTGAAAATATAGCAGGGGATGTCTTTTCCCAGGAGCCGTATTCCTGATACATCTCCCTGCTCCTTGCCAGAAAATGTATAGCGAAGTCAACGGCGAGCCCCAGTGTCATGGAGCTCAAAACTGCTACAGGCATGTCATAGTCCTTGCCTACTATTCCTACTGCTCCGTAAATGGCAGCAATGGTTATTGTAAGAGGTATCATTGATAATATCCCCCATAACGCGGAACGGAACAGTACCGTCATCATGAGAAAAACCACAAGGAAACTTCCTGCGAAGGCCTGGAGCATCCCGGTTACCATTTTTTCCTGCCAGACAACATTTATATATGTCAGGCCGAACCATTCCATTTCAACCGGAACAGGGGGCGGGTTGTCGGATATATATCTGTCCATGCTTCTTAAAATGTTTGTCATATCCTTGTTATCACCGCTCTTCAGCTGGACCCATATACTGCTTTTCCTGTAGTCAGGTGTAACAAAGTGCCACAGGTCACCGGGACGATGGCTAGATTGATAACTGATCATGCACTGGGCAACTGCTCTTGAGCTGTCCGGAATACGGTAGTTTTCTTCAGTCCCTTCAAAAAGCTCCCTGTGCACTGTTTTTACGATGTCGGCAAGTGAATTGGATTTGCCCACGATATCTGTTTTAAGAAGGGCATCCTGCAGGCTGGAAATATATTCGAGGACCGCGGGATCTTTAAAAATCTGGCCCCTTTGTTTTTCCTCTTCAATAAAAAAACTTGCCTCTTCCCAGGCATAGGCAATATCGTCGTCTTCAGAACTGTCCAGCTTTTCATTAATTATCCCTGAGATTTTCTCATAAGCTTCCTTCCCGCTTCCCGAAGTTCTTACGGGTTCCGTAATATTGCCTTCAAGCTCTTTAAATACTATTTCCGCTTCTGGAAAATCGAGGTCATCACTTCTTTTTTTAGCCCTGCTCTTAAAATCCTTAATAAAAAACTCCGGATCATATTTTTCATCTTCAGCGGATAGAGCAAGATAAGCCATATAGGTCCCGCCGAAGTGTTCATTCAATACACGGTCAGCCACCCTAATGGGGTGAGATTTGCTAAACCATTTAACCGGATTGTCATTGATGTTTATAAGACTCATACCATAGACAGAAAAGATAATAAGGATGACTGCAAAAGTGAGAATTGTTTTTGCCCATTTATATGTAAACCTGCTGACATAGGCCATTATCCGGCCTGTAAAGGTCAAGTGTTCCTGATGACCGGGTGTATGGACAGCACCGAATTTATCTAAAGTTTCAGGTTTCAGGAACATGATATATGCCGGGATAAATATAATGGTCAGGGACCAGGCAATCATAATCCCGAGGGCAATAAAAATGCCGAATACCTGCACGGGAGGTATAGGTGTGAGGGCCAGAGATGCAAACCCGGCCGCTGAAGTCAAAGATGTGTAGAGCATGGGAGTAAATAACTCATCCATTACCCTGCGTATTGTTTGTCTCCTGCTCTTTGTCTCCTGGTACAGCTCAAAGAACTCACTGATAATATGTATGGAATCAAGGACAGCTATGGGCATTATGAATATGGGGATCATACTGCTCATTATGTGAACGGGAAAGCCTGTTATTATCAACGCCCCCATCGTCAGAATAACCGAAACCATGGCAACAATCATTGGAGATATAATAAGAACCAGTTTGCGAAAAAAGAACAGCATTAATAGAAAAATTACTATCATGGCTGCAGGAGCTGACACTGCCATCTGTATAAACATCTCAACTCCGAATGTGTCCTCTGCAACCGGAAGACCTGTTATATGGTATTCATCATCTCCTTCAAAATCCTCGATCTTTTCTCTAAGGGCGGAATAAACACGGTAGCTTAAATCCTTATGGGTTAAGGGAATGTATATCGCCAGGGCCTTACCGTTTTCTGAAACAAGGGTTCCGTTTAAAAATGGGATATTCCTGGCCTTTTCACGTACGGCAATGGCCTCCTCCCTTGTTTGAGGCGGTTTCGGCATCAGCCATTCGAATTTAACAACCCCGGGCCCTCCCTGTTCAATATTATCCACTGTTGATGGCGCGATAAGGTCTACTTCGATTACACCAATTTCTTCACCATGTTCAGTCCAGTTAAGGGTTTTTGCAAATTTGGTCAACTCATATACATTGTTCAGTGTTTTGGGATTGAATACTCCATCAGGATGTTTCTCATTTACAACGCCCACAACTACCATGTCATAGAGCTGTAATTCCTTTTTCATCCCGTCATGGAAAATCCTCACGGGTTCATCTGCCGGAAGCATGTTTTCAGGGTCGGTGTCAACCCTTAAGGAATTTAAAAACGGAAAGGTCTCCGGGAAAATAGAGGGAAGGGCTGCCCACAATATTATTAACGTACTGAACAGGACTATGACGGATGTAATCAATTTATATTTACTGGTAGAAAAGTCTGCTATATTTTCCCTGATGTTCATTTTATATTCTCCTTATACCTTGTTTGAACCATTCAATATATTCCATATTGTATCAATCATCCATTGGTAGTTCAAGAGTAGGGTATCTATAAGCCTTTTTTTCTCTTTGTCTTCCTTAAAGAGGCACAGATTGGGCATTACATTGATTTGTAAATTTGGTGAGTCCTTTTCAGGATTATAGATATTTATCCCTGCTTCCATTTCCACCCGAAATCAACTAGGGTGAAGTCTATCCTGTTTTGGTATACCTTCAGACACATGTATTCAGTTTCAGCCTGTCACAGGCTGAAACTGTTATTTTTTCTGCAACCTTTTACCTTTTACTGTTATTTAATACACACCCTTCTTACCTGCTGAATGTCAGTCAGGCCCATAAATACTTTTCTAATACCATCCTGCATCAGGGTAGTCATACCATCCTTTACTGCCTGTTCTCTTAAAATCTCCATTTTTGCTTTTTCCTGTATTTTAGCCTGCATTTCATCTGTGCCGTGTAAGAGCTCTATGATACCCGCCCTGCCGCGGTATCCGGTATTATTGCATTTATCACAGCCATTGGCCTTGTATAATTCCAGGTCATCAGTATACGGGTAGCCAAGAGCCTCAAAATTACCGGCATAAGACCTTACAAGATCATCATATTCCTTCTGGTCAGGATGATATGGTTCTTTGCAGTCCTTGCACAATGTCCTTACTAGACGCTGTGCCAGGACACCGAGAAGGGCATCGGCAAAATTAAACGGGTCCATTCCCATGTCAAGAAGCCTGGTAATTGTTTCAGGGGCACTGTTGGTATGGAGCGTGCTGAAGACAAGATGCCCTGTAAGTGATGCTTCAATACCTGTAGCGACTGTTTCATGGTCCCTCATCTCACCAACCATGATTACATCAGGGTCAGCCCTTAAAAATGAACGCATTGCGGCCGCGAAATCGAACCCTATTTTGGGCTGTACCTGTACCTGTCTCAATCCTCTCTGGGTAATTTCAACAGGGTCTTCAGCTGTCCATATTTTTGTCTCCGGTTTATTGATATAATTGAGGACAGCATGCAGTGTTGTTGTTTTTCCACTACCGGTCGGCCCCACAACAAGGGCAATACCATAGGGCTGACTAATCAGATCTATTAACAAACTGTTATCTCTTTCGCTGAATCCCATGACCTCCAGAGGAATGGGTTCCCCGGCCGCCAGGATACGCATTACAACATCTTCTTCACCGCCGACCGTGGGTACGGTTGCGACCCTGAGTTCGATATCAAGAGGAGCGAATTTTTTAAACTTTATTTTACCATCCTGTGGTTTTCTTCTTTCTGCGATATCCAGTTCGGACATTATTTTAAGCCTTGAAACAAGGGCTTTTTTATAGTGATAGGGGATAGTCTGGTATTTGGTACATGCCCCGTCTATCCTGAACCGGATTTCTGCACCTGATTTGCCAGGATAAGGCTCAATATGGATATCTGATGTGCCCTTTTTATGTCCATCAATTATTATTTTATTTACAAGCTGAACAATGGTGCTGTCATCTTCAGTCATCATGGTTGCTGAATCTTCTTCTTCATCCGTATCATCAGTGTCAAGTTTTGCCATGATATCGTCAATGGATCCCTCATCCATCTGCTGAGGAGCACCATAAAAATAATCTAAAAACTGGACAATATCTTCTCTCAATCCAACAGCGAATTCATATTCCTCTGCAGGAACAAGTGCCTTTACGCTATCTATTTTATCAAGTCTCTGAGGGTTATCCAGAAGGATTTTGACCTTCCCGTTTTCTCTCGCGAGCGGTACCCACAGGTTGTTTTTCAGGTATACATGTTTGAGTTTGGAAAGCAGTTCTCCGGGTATGGGGAAATTGCTGTCATAGGAGACATATTCGCAGTTAAAGAATTCACCGAGGGATTTCCCGACTTCTATTTTTTTAACCTTGAAGTCATTGATAAAAACAGTTTCGATTGCAAGTTTCTGATCCCTTGCCATCGTGATGGCCTGTTCCAGTTCCTTCTGAGTAATCAAACTATTGTTTAACAGATAGTCAAAACGGGATTTCTTTTTTGATTTCTGGGCTAGCTTTTTCTGGTTGAAAAAGGCAATACCCAGTACTTTGGCCATTTCTGTAGCCGAGTTCTGGTCATCATGTGTAAATCTCTCGCCGCTTTTTTTATTAATAAGCTGAAGAACTCCTATCAGGTATTTCTTGAAAAATATGGGGACGGTAAGGACTTGTTTTGTTTTGAAATTTCCCTTTTTATCCCAGCTTTTATCAAAGGACATGTCTTTATTGATCAGGGCCAACTCATTTTCATCATATGCGTTTGCTATATTCGTAAGTTCAGCGTTGTTAGCAGTGTATCCCGCAATGCTTTTATTATTGATAGGTACACGGATTTCAGTT
>JBHPCX010000128.1:0-8855 GCA_042573485.1 Thermodesulfobacteriota bacterium
GCAAATTCACTGAAAATGGTGTGAGGCTTCCGCTTGGAAACGAAGGACTATGGGTTAACATGTCAGCAAAAGGAAACTACAAATTCTATGTGCCTGATGTAGAAACACAGCAGGTTGCCTTTTTGGGGACAGCCCGTGAAGGAGGCGGTAATAATCAGGGAGAGGGTCAGTTGGTCGCTTTATCAATCCGTTTAAAAATAGTTAACGGTTTGATTACCGAAGCTGAACAGCTTGTAACCCGTTCTGATGCCGATACTATGGGACTTACCGGAAAACTGACTACAGGGGAAGGGGTGGAGAAACTGGGCGCTCCTCATAAAATTTTCAAAGAAACAATTCCGAAAGCAGAGCGAGCCTCCCGGGAAGAACTGATCAAGACCGCTAACTATTATTTTTCAGGATTGCAGAAGAATGATCACGGCAAAGGCTATTATCCCTTTACCGATGACTGCCATCGTGTCGAAAATGGTTTTCCGGCAACAAATGTTCCTGTCCCTGAAGGTCAAATAATGCCCGATCCAAAGACTGCTGCAATGTATTCATCACACTGGGGATGTAAAGAGCAGTTTGAGTCAGGGACCATGGGTTTTATAACTCGAGTCAGGGACCGTCGATTCGTAGCAGTGGATCAGGAACGTGGTATCGTATTTGCTTTTGGTTTTTTCGACCATGATACTATCAACTGGACATGGCAGATTGCAGAACTGTTTAAAGTAGAAAAAGGTAATATCCGCAGAATCGAAGCTATTTTTCACAGGTGCCCCTATGGAATGAATTCCGGATGGAGTACCTATGAGCAGGGGATGTCTGATCAGATACAGAGTATTCGATAATACTAAACAAGAGGCTATTGAAATGAAAATTAAAAAAATTGGTATAACACTGGCAATTATTTTTTTATTCTCTACTACTTCCTTTGCCTATACATCCGGGACCTGTGACCATGAGTGCCTTGTAAAACTCATGAAGGACTACCTTTCAGCTCTGGTTGCTCATGACCCATCTGCGGTTCCCTTTCACAAATATGTCAAGTTTACAGAAAACACTGCTGAAATACCAGTAGGATACGGTTTATGGGAAACTGCTACCGGCGGACCTTCCGAATTTCAGGTTTACGCTGCAGATCCGGTAAATCAGCAGGTGGCTGGTCTTTTTGTGATGAAGGAGAACAGTAACCAGAATATCCTGCTCGGTGTTCGCCTTGCTCTTAAGCGCGGAAAAATTGCAGAAGCGGAACATCATGTGGTGCCACGAAATGAAATACATTTAGAGAACTTAATAAAACCCCGACCGGGGCTTGTAGAAGATATAGCGCCTGAGGACAAAACTCCAAGGGAGCAGATGCATGATATAGGGCTTTCCTACTATGAATCCCTTGTAGGTGAAGACGGAACAATTGCACCATTTGCCCTGGAATGTCAGCGTCGCGAGAATGGCGGCATCTCAGTTGGTGGAAAGAAAGAAGACTTTGAAGCTCCGGAAGTAGAGAGAGACTTCGCTCCACCCGAGTCAGTAGACCCGGAAATGATGAAGCTGGGCAAAGCTCTTTCTGCTGTGCCAAATACATGTGAAGGACAGATCACTGCCGGAGTGTGGGCATACATTGCAGAAATCAGGAATCGCCGTCTGCTCGTAATAGATGAACAGAAGGGCCTGGCAGTAGGATTTTCCAACCTCTATCATGACAGCAAACTTAAAACCATGAAACTGAAAGTTGATTCAGGAGAAATGAGTGTTCCGGCTTTTCAGGGGAACTTTAATATGCCTGCCATCCATTTTTTTAAAATTAAAAAGGGAAAAATATACGATATAGAGGCAACAGGACTTGTTCTACCCTATGGCACAAAGACAGGGTGGGAATAAACACTATTTAAACAAAGGAGAAACCAAATGAAAAAGCATATTGGAATTTTATCTGGCTTTATTGTTGCAATTACCCTGATACTTGGTGCATGCGCTCCTGCTGATAAAAAAGTAAGCAGTTATGCTGAAGACCGTGCCCTGATCGAGGATCTTCAGGCTCGTTACATGTTTGCCTTTGATTTTCATGATGTTGACAAATATGTGTCATTATTTACTGAGAACGGTATTGTGGATATCGTAGGAATGAAATGGCAGGGGCACAAAGAAATTCGAGAAATGCTTGAAAGTATGGTCAAGAAGGCCCCTGAAGACGAATCAAAACCCGTCGCAAAAGAGGAAAAGGAACTGTATCCCGCTACGGGCCGCCACAACATTACAAACATAGTAATCAAGATAGATGGTGACAGGGCAACAGGAAGGGCTTACTGGTTCAGCTATGGAAACCGCAATCCCGAAAGAAAGGCTGTGCTCAGTTCCTACGGGCACTATGAGGATGAAATGGTCAAGGTAAACGGACAATGGCTGTTCAGCAAACGTTTGATATACAACGAACAGTATGAAGAATGGATCGGTCCTGCTGAAAATCCATGCTGGTAATTACTACTCTTTTTAAAATAAAAAAATGGAGGGATCATGATCAGAGTAATAAAGAGTATTATAATCTTGTTATTTTGTTTATCATTGAGTACAGCATTGATCTGCTGTAAAGAGCGGGACAGCGCCACTAAAGAAGAAAAGACTACTGAAACAGCCCCTGCAGTCGATCAGGCAACAGATGCAGCAGCAGGTAATGAAGGGGAAGAACCTGATCCATTCGCCTATACGCCGCCCTCCCGGGAATGTGACCGGGCCATGCTTTTAAAGGCTGTTGAAAGCTATATCGCTGCCCAGAAGGCCGGTGATCTTTCTAAAGTGGCCCTGGCAGAGGATGCGAAGTATAAAGAAAACATGAGCGAGATCACAAAGGACAAAGGTCTCTGGAATACTTCTTTACCAATAGCCTTTCATCGCAGTATTTATGATGTGCCGCGCTGCAAAACCTTTACCGAGGTAATAGTTACGGAAGGCGGGCATCCCTATGTTATTGGGACACGCCTTACGGTCGACAAGGGTAAGGTTACCGAGATCGACAGCCTTGTGACAGATAAGGGCGACTGGCTTTTTGATGCTGATGTCTACCTGAAATATTCAAAGGCCGAAGAATGGCCGGTACTTAATCCTGACGACAGAGTAAGCCGGCAGGACCTGATTGATGCAGGCAACCAGTATTTTGATTATATACTTCTGGACGGGAGCATACGCCCGGCCTGGGGTGCCCCATGTGCGCGCCTTGAAGGGGGAATTTATACCAATGAGAAAAATGAAGACAAAGATACCTGCAGTATCCCTGCCCCTATGGGAGACCTGTTTATAAATGACAGGACCTTTGTGGTTGATGAAGAACTGGGCGCTGTTAACGTATACTGCCGTTTTGGTGACAGTGAAGACGGTATGCCTGATTCACATACCTTTGTGCTGGTAAACGGAAAATACCGCTGGATCCATACCTTAAGTGTAAATCTGAGCGATGAGCCCGTTGACCTGCCGGAATTTATACCTGAACCGGATTGCCAGTGCGACCGTGAAATGCTTATGGCCGCAACAGAGAGCTATATAGCGGCCCAGGAAGCCGGTGATCTTTCGAAAATGGCCTTTGCTGATAAAGTAAAATTCAGCGAAAACATGAGTGAAATCGAAAAGGACAACGGCCTGTGGAATACAGCCTTACCGATCGCACATCATATGAGTATTTATGATACGGCGCGCTGCAAGACCTTTACTGAGGTAATAGTCACAGAAGGCGGGCATCAATATGTTATAGGCACCAGACTTACGGTGGATAATGGAAAGATCAAGGAGATTGAAAGCCTGGTTACAGACGATGATGACTGGCTGTTCAATGCTGATGATTATCTGAAATATTCAAGTGCCGAAGACTGGTCAATACTTGAGCCCGATGACTGGCCACGAAGGCAGGACCTGGTTGATGCGGGCAACCAGTATTTTGATTTTTTATTTATGGATAAATTCATTCGTCTGCCCTTTGGCGGGGTTCCCTGTTCCAGGCTGGAGGGCGGCGCATATACCAATCCTAAAAATGTGGAAAAGGACAAATGCTGGGTACCTGCACCTCTCGGAGAGCTGCCCATAACAAACCGGACCTTTGTGGTTGATGAAAAAATGGGTTGTGTAAATGTCTTCTGCCGCTTTGGAGCCAGCAGGACCGGGATGCCGGATTCACATTTATTCAGGCTGGTAAATGGCAAATACAGATTAATTCATACCCTGAGCGTGAACCTGACCGGTGAACCTCTGGTGTATCCGAAAAACCCTCCTCCGGGAGTGACAATCGATTAAGACGATTTTATTCCAAGGAGGGGAAAATGAAACAAATAACGATGAGCCCACTTACTCAGAACCTTTCAATTTTAAAAAAAATCAATTTTGACAGACAGCCTGTAGGAATAAAATATCTCTACAGTAAACCTGATATAAAATATGGATAAATAAAATATAAGGGTTTTGCAATGCTAACTCGTCTGGATAATACGCTAAAGCCGCTCATAGAAGCATTTAACCAGGACAAACGGAAGCGTCGTTTTGTCACACTCCTTTCGCCGACATGATCGAAGTGAATTGACGACGGTACCCGGGCGGTACAGGAAGGAATCTTGAAACCTTATCCTGATACGTATATTGATATTCTGGTTATATGGATTACCATGGTGAAGAGCGATTCCTATGAAGCCGCTCAGAAGGCGGTCGAGAAATTCAAAGACGGGCGTGTAAAACAATTCTACGATCCAGGGCAGTTAGCTGGCAAGGCATTTGCTGAGAGCCTCGGCCACGATGGTAAAGCAGCGTGGGATTTTTATCTGTTCTATCCGGTCCAATCGGTATGGCAGGAGCTACCTCCTGTTCCTGAGGTATTCTTTCACCAGCTGCGTGACAGCTGGGCAGAACAAAACTGCCTGTTCGAAAAGAACATGCTAACGGCAAAATTAAACGAGACAATGCAGTTACTCTTTCCATAGCGCATCTGGAGATTCCAGTGGTATTTAATAAAGCGATACAGCCATTATTGATTGTCCTGTTGCAGGCGATTGTCCTGTCGGCTGGTTGTGGAAGCCAATCCACTGACATTTCTGAAGATGAAAAGGCGAAAGTTATTACCAGAGATTCCACTACAGAACCGACAGAATCGGAAATATCTCAAGGCAAGCACATTCAAAACACCTTGCCAGTAGCTGTTAAAAACGAATCTCAAAATAAACATGCTTCCATGGATATTAATTGGGGCAGTGAAGTAAATCTTGATGAAATGATAGCAATGGCAAAGAAAGGCCAAATTACGGAGATACATTGGTATGTAATGCCCAACATCCTTCGTGCTCAGACTTCCCATGGTGATATTTTTCACCTTAGAAATGAAAATAAAGGGGTCGACCTCCGTAATACGCTGATACAAGCGGGCATCAAAGTCGGAAAGGGAGGTATCCTGTTTCGACATTTTTTCTGAGAATGAAAACACCCTGATGAATAGTCCTGGTTCAGGACTAAATAAAATAAGTCAACAGAAAGGAGGGACCGGAAATTAACATGGTGGCATTGATGGTTAAAGTCATATCTCTATTAATATCTGTAGTCATTGTAGGCATCGCAGTTAAGAAATGGCAAATTATTCGGGATCGTCAGCAGATCCTTTTAGTTATACAAAACGCCCTTAAAGAGAGAAAACCTCTCATAAGTGGTATTCTCATAGCCGTTTTTTATCTGGCAGTATTTATTATTATGGGTGGTAAAGGCGGCCGTATTCATGTTTTGTTTGGACGGGTGATATGGAACACAACGCCACTGGATATGTTGACAGGGCTTTTACTGGCGATACTGGTTATGATATCAATGGCGCTGTTTGTTTTCGGCGTGCGCATAATGGGTGCGAAACAATCCGGCAGAAAAAGCAGGATGGGTTTTTTTGGCTCTCTTATGGCATTACTTGCGGCTTTCTGCCCTTGATGACTTCCCATATTATCAGCTCTGGGTGGAGCTGCGGGCGCGCTGTTTTTTAGCTATTTTTGGAATGTGTTGACGGTTTTTTCAGCAGCAATATTGATATTGAGTATTTTATATACTGCAAAGACTTTAAAAGCTGCCGAAGGTTGACGCTGACCATCCACTTTGTCCTAGTTCAGGGCATTGGAAATAATTCACGAAGCCGCGGTTAAAAGCTTTTTAAGGATTGGAACGGCGATATTAACATTATTAATTAAAGAAAGGAGGTAACATGAAAAGGAATGTGAAATGGATTTCCGTCACCCTGATGGTCATCCTGGCAATGCTTACAGCATGCAACAGTCCATCTTCTAATTCAAAAGGAACGGATCAGGAAGTAGCTTCAGACTACACTTTGACCGTATTGAATCCACAGGGGCACGTTAAAAAAGATAAAGTTTTGGCTCCACGACTGGATACCCTGGAAGACAAAAAGATCGCCTTGTGGCTATCGGCCACGCCTGACCAGCTATATGCGGGTAAGGGAGCTGAACTCTATGTTTCGCTGGAGAAGAAGCTCAAGGAAAAATACAGCGATATCCAGATTGTCCGCTATGCTGATTTGCCCATGAAGTTCATGCCAGAGAATGAGGTGGTTGATGCAATTGTTAAGACCCAACCCGATGCAGTGGTGGCTGGCTTCGGTGGGTGATGAGGGTGCGTTGGCGCGATGGGTTCCATCGCCATCACTCTTGAAGAAAAAGGTATCCCCACTGTAACTCTTTATAATGAGCGCCATGAAGAGCGCTTTATGGGCGTGGTACTTTCAAAGGGATACATAGATTATCCGGCTATAAACTTTAATGAATATGACACTTTTACATCAGAAGGCATCAAAACCCTTGCTCCTGAAGCTTTTCAATTTTTAGTCAAGGGTCTTACCAAGTGGAAACCTGAACACATGACTGTTGAAGGCGAAAAATGGGTTCCCACGGAAAAAGAACTTTCTTATACTTCTGCGACCTACCAGGAAGCCCAGGAGCATTTCAACAGTTCTTACCTTAAAATGGGCTGGGGAGATGGTTTGCCCCTTGTGCCGCCCACTCGTGAGTATGTGGATACACTGTTAAAAGGCACACCGATTTCTCCACAAACAGTAATTGGTACCTGGGGGCCATCCAATGCAGAGTTCACCGTGGAAAAGATTGCTATTGTATCGGCTATGGCAGGAGCCAAACCAAAATACATGCCAGTGATTATAGCGGCTCTAAAAGCCATTACATCGGTTAAATGGGACAGCTATTATCCGGTAATCAGGTCAGCGGCTCCCCTGGTGATTGTGAATGGTCCCTATGCAAAGGAGGTAGGAATCAACTCATCCTCTAACCCATTTGGTCCGAATCACAAGTATCCTGCCAATGGTTCGATTGGCCGTGCAATAAATCTTGCCATGTCGGTAATTCCCGGAAACGGCAGAGGCCTGAAACCTTCTAATCTTGCGGGTAATTCGGCGACATATGCCGGCATCGTCATAGCCGAATCCGAAGGTGTCGCATCCCTGGGAGAGGGTTGGGAACCTGTTAGTACCCAGCTTGGCTATCCGCCGGAAACAAACCTGGTAACAGTACTTGGCATTGATCAGATGGATATGAGTATCACGGGATCTATAGCGAATGTAGCGGCTACTGTTGCTCCTAACAAGGATATATGGCCCCGGAGCAAAAAAGTCTGGGAGAAACAGTATGCCGGCGTATTGGTAGTCACCGAAATGCAAAGGGTTACCGCTGGTCTGATGATGGGGGCTGCAACAAAAGCGAGTTACGCAAAGGAGCTTTGGGACTTGGCCCGTATCCCCATAGACAAATTCAAAGACCTGGTTCTTAAAAGTGAATTTGGAGGACCCGTAGAACCCAGTAAATTTGTTGAGCTATTATTGGCAGAACAGGATGTTATTGAAAAAGGAGTACCCATGGCAGCTGCACCGGAAAATTATCTGGTTGTTGTCACCGGCGGGCATTGAAGCTGAGCGCCCTTTTCGTGGCTCGGTGCGAGCCGCTGGATGAGTGTTCCCGTTTCAGTAAAGATTGAGCTTCCTTAGTTTTAAGCCCAAGTCTGTTTTTAATCCTTTGAGTCTTAGATCAGAATTGATTCTAAGGCTCAATAGGGTTGAACAGGAGGCGATTTAATAATTCATTTAAGATGAATTAAGTCTCATCCCTTTGTCTTTACCATCAAACCAAAATGGAGGAAGAAAAATGGCAAAATACGATAAATATTTTATTACCGAACCAAAACCGGACGACAACGTTCATCTGGACACGGATCTGGTCAAATTCCCCTTCTATGTTGACAGTGAGTGAGTTGAGAGATCTTCCACCTGATATCAAAAAGAAACTACCTCTCAAAATCCAGGAGAAAATCCAATAACACTTACACCCATAATTATCATTTAAAAGGAGACTTCATATGGCAGAAATGTTTGAGACCACTAATTCAATTGGTCTCACTCTCTTGCACAAGTGTAATTTCAAATGTGCTCATTGCGGATATTTATGGGTTGGTGATACTGAAGATCATGTCATTAAACCCGGCTACATGTTGACCTGGGAGCAGATCCGAACATTCATTTCCGACTGCAGCAGTATTGAAGACAAAACCTTTTCGGTTGTTATTAATGGCGGTGAACCAATCCTATGGGAAGAGGGTGATCGGAAATTTATTGACGTTGTGCTTGCGATCGCTGAGGGTGGTATTCATCCCACCTTTAATACCATTAAAGGGGGACGCTGTTTAATAATTCAATTGACAGTTTATGAGGATGTGTTTACTGTCATTGAATGCCAAGGACAGCCAGACTAGACGCTCCCGGAGTATTACATCATGAATGATAAGGGGGATAGAAGGTAAGAAGATATTCCGCAACAATAAAGATCGTAATGACTTTATTGAAAGGCTGGAAA
>JBHPCX010000129.1:0-8832 GCA_042573485.1 Thermodesulfobacteriota bacterium
ATTATATACACTTTTCTGACAAAAATAAAAGAAAAAAAATAATTTTAAAACTATTAAAAACAATAGAGAATTTACATTCTATGTTATCAAACATATCCTAACTGAGTAAGCAGTCAGCATATTAGACCTGATTATATTATTGATTTTACTTTGAAATATATTATACCATGCCTCTTCTATATTTATCAATAATGTTCTGTTTATATTAAATTGCCTATAATTTTACCATATTTAGTTTGATTTTAGGATGATGGGTTAATCGTGAAAATCTTTTTTAGCCATATTTTACTGCAATTTACTATTATTTCCGTTGTATTATTTTTCTCGGAAACCGGTTCTTATTCTAACGATAAGCCCTTTAATAATTCAGCTAACTGGGGCGGAACAGGCCTTATGGAAATCCCTAATGCAAGGATACTGGAGGATGGTGTTGTTAGAATCAGTGGATCCCAGGCTTTGCCTTATAGATGGATAAGTGGTGGAATAGGGCTTTTACCGGGGCTGGAATTTTCAGGAAGACTAACCGCAATAACAAATTATCCAGCTATTTCTCCTGAATATGGTTCAAATAAGGACAAGGCCTTTGACCTAAAATACCAGCTAATCCCTGAATCAAAGGAATTACCTGCAATTGCCATTGGTATCAATGATTTTTGGGGAACCCGTCTTTTTCCAAGTGAATATATAGTAATGAGTCGTCAGATATATCCCTTTGATATTACTATAGGTGTCGGCAGTAAAAGGTTAAATGGCCAATCTATCCCTTTCATCAATGATAAATATAGTGTGTTTGGTGGCTTTGTACTTACCGATTTCAGCCTTGAGCCAAAATCGGTAAAGAATTACATTTATAATTCATATAAAAGGCAAAGAAAATCTGCTTAAACCACATAGAAGACATTTATACCAGTTACTGGCTAATGAAATGGGTATTGAGCATTGGAAAGTGTTGGTAGGGTATGGTATTTTTCAGTTAATTGTGGGCGTAAGCATTCTATTGGTAAAACTTCAGGTATAATCCCGGTTATTATCTTGCTTTGCATTTTCTTCACAGTATTTATTTATGCCAATTATCTGGTCAGAACAAAACTCCTCAACTAAATATATCTTACCGATTACAGCCTTGAGCCAAAATCGGTAAATTAAGAACCTCAAAAGTCAGTAAATGAATTGAAATAATACAAAATATAAAGTTAAAAACATAAAGGTCGGGATTTATAATGTTCTCTGAATGGTCATATTTTGAGAAAGATGAGATTGATGCGGTGTCTGCTGTGCTTCGGTCCGGAAGGGTAAATTACTGGATAGGCCAGGAGGTGAATGCCCTATCTATGGAATCTTGCCTCTCTGCTATAAAAAATGTTATAGTCCTTTTAGATTTGATATTTCATCCAGGTTCTTCAGCATGATGGAATGGATTGAAAGTGGGGAAACAGAACAGAAGGTCTCAATATGGCTAGAACTATAAAAGAAATCGACTTACATGAATTATCTTCTTACCATCCATGGACGACCATGGAACGTCACAGGGAAGATACTGAAGTTTCCAAGCGCAAAGAGGGTGCGTGGAAGTTGGCGCGGGTTGTTGCTGAAATGCTAAAAAGGCGTTATGGGGCCACCCGTGTCGTTGTTTTTGGTTCTCTTGCCAGAGAGACAGGATTTACTCCATGGTCGGACATCGACCTGGCTGCTTGGGGAATTACGCCCGAAAATTATTATCTTGCGGCAGGGACAGCAATGGATATTGGTTTAGAGGAAGGTATCAAGGTGGATGTGGTCGATCCGGGAGATTGCGGGCCACAGTTTTTATTGGATATCGAACAAGAGGGTGTTGAACTGTGAGTTCGGAAGTCATCGGAATAGTCAAGCGAATTCGGAAAGAAATTTCCGAGTTATATAAGATTAAAGACTCTGCTTTAAGAAGATGGCAAAAGACATTGAAGGACGAAGATTACCTTGGAAGTGTAGCGTTTGATTTGCAAAGCTTTTATCAAGGTGTGGAAAGGGTCTTTGAGATTATTGCTAAGTCAATCGATCAATCTGTTCCTGATGGTGAGAAATGGCATAAGATGCTTCTTGAGCAGATGACGAAGGAGATTCCGGGAATTCGGCCAGCAGTAATCTCAACGGAGACAAGAGAGACTTTGGATCAATTTCGGATGTTTCGGCATCTGGCTCACAATATTTATTCGTTCAATCTCGTTCCTGAGAGGAGTTCTCATAGATTCTATTTCCGGGGCGGTTGACCTTGTCTGCCAGGATTTTTCGCTTTTTTCAGATTTTCTAGAGCAATCGATCGCTCTTAAAAGGGAATAACTTTATTTCGAATCGATGTCTTTGAATCAACGGGAATTTTCATCGATGTGATTGACGTCAACTATTTTTCCCGGAATTCTAATTGTCGCTCATCATCGATGAGATTCTCCGAATAATCTGCGATAAATTGGAACATGCCTCCAAGTCAAGCCAGGAATAATCTAATTCAGTAATCTTACCCATTTCCGGTCAGACCAGTTTTGTGTAATTCAATACTTCTTTCCTATTTCAGCTTTAAGCCAAAATCGGCAAAAAATTAAATCTCAATGAGTCGAACTAATTCAAAATTAACAAAACGCATATTCCTATCTCCTCCCCATATGGGTGGAGAGGAAATGCGTTTTGTTCAGGAGGCATTTGACAGCAATTATATTGCTCCTTTAGGCCCCATGGTAGATTTATTTGAAACGGAATTCGCCAACTTCATAGGAATAAAGCATTGCGTGGCACTGTCAAGCGGGACTGCTGCAATGCACCTGGCATTAAGACATCTGGGTATCGGCCCTGACGATGAGGTCTTTGCTTCAACCCTTACCTTTATCGGGAGTGTGACGCCGGTTGTGTTTCAGGGGGCGATGCCGGTTTTTATTGATTGTGATAAGTCATCCTGGAATATGGACCCTGATTTACTGGAAACAGAGTTGGCTGCTTGTGCAAAAAAAGGTAATCTGCCAAAGGCTGTTATTCCAAGTTATACGATAAAAACCGTGAAGTAATGGTAGCATATACTTTTTATGAAGATTATGTTAAACTTTTGACAATACATCCATTAAAAGAAGGACAGAAAGAAAATAGGATTAACACAGGTAGGTGGAGGGTAATACCATGAATGAATTTAAAGTATTATATGATGAGGAAGAGGATATTCTGTTTCTTGCTAAGGAAGGGCAAGAAGAGGAAGTCGTTGAGCTTGCTCCAGGTGTGAATATCGAGTTAGACAAATCTGGAGAACTTATTGGTGTTGAAGTTCTCAAAGCATCAATTATGTTTAAACATGTCATAAAATCAATGGAAAAAAGATCAAAAGCAGCCTGACGCAAAACCTTTAGATATAAATATCAGGGTCTTTTATTTATGAATATGTAAACTTGTCAGATCATATCATTTATTTTGGTTAACTGTTATATAAAATTAATATTGACAGCCCACTAATAAAAAGATTTTATAAATAATTTGAGATGGCTGTAATAATTGCCGCTTTTATAGCGGCTTTTTTATCATTAACTATTCCTTTATAAAGACACTTAAAAAAAGCAATATGAGAAAGAAAAATTTTCTACTCCTTTCATATCTAGCACCTATTATTACAATACTGATTTTTATAACATCTGAAGATTCATTATCTTCAGATCGGCCATTTAATAATACTTCCAACTGGGGTGGAACAGGCCTTATGGAAATTCCCAATGCAAGAATATTGGAAGATGGTGTTGTTAGACTTGAAGCGACACAGGCATTGCCATACAGATGGTATTCTGGTGGAATAGGAATTTTACCAGGACTTGAATTCTCAGGGAGATTAACCGCAATAACAAATTATCCAGCATTGACTCCTGAATATGGGTCAAATAAGGACAAAGCCTTTGATCTCAAATACCAAATACTCCCTGAATCAAAAGAATTGCCGGCAGTTGCTATAGGTATCAATGATTTCTGGGGAACCCGACTTTTCCCGAGTGAATATATTGTAATGAGCCGGCAGATATATCCATTTGATTTTACATTTGGTATTGGGAGCAAAAGATTTAGTGGAGGATCAGTTAATTTTTTTACTGATAGTTATAGCCTGTTTGGTGGTTTTGAACTGGAGTTGAGTGACCGACTTATGTTCATGGCTGAATATAATCCCATTAAATATGAAAATGATAGGCCCAGTGCAAGGGGAGCTCCGGAAGGTGCAAAATATCCCGTTAATATAGGCTTGAGAGCAAAAATAATAAAAGGTGTTGAATTAGGGGTGTCATTCCAGCGTGGTGATACTTTGGGGTTATCTCTTAGTGTTACTTCTCTTTTGGGAGAACAGATACTCCCCCAAAAGCCTGACCCTCCTCCTTTGCTGCCTGTTGACAGGAGGCCATTCAGTGAAAGAGATAGAAAGGCTGTAATCCAGAATATATATGACACAGTTAAAGAAGCAGGCTTCGCGAATATTGCTGTTTACACAAATGGAAAGAACATAATTTGCGAATTTGAAAACAATAAATACTTTTCAAACCAGAAAGCTGTTGGAAGGATATTAAGGTTTCTTCTATATCATTCACCCGAAGACGCAGATTTGTTGATAGCAGTTGTTAAGAGAGGGGATCTACCTCTTTTAAAGGTATCGGTTAAACCTGATCATCTGGATAAATATCTTCTGGGTAAGATATCTGAAGATATGTTTATGGAAAGGCTGGTTAATGTTGAGGTAACAGACGAGTCAACAGGTGATGATACGGCCTATTTAAAGGTGGCCGAGGATATGGGCTACAATTTTAATTACAGGTTAAAACCTGAACTCGATATTTTCTGGAACGATCCTTCAGGGTTTTTAAAATTCTCCACAGGGTTTACTACTTCTTTTTCAATAGATTTATGGAAAGGTGCCTCTGCAAATGCACGTTACAGTATTCCTCTTTACTCAAATATATCTTCACCGCAGAGTGAACCACTCCCTCCGACTGTAATTAGGAGTGATATCTCCAAGTATCTTAAAAAGAATTATACATTTGAAAGGCTGGAGGTTAACCAGATTTTCCGTTTTTCTGAAAGGCTTTTCAGCCAGTTTAGCCTGGGGTATTTTGAACGAATGTACGCCGGAGTTGGCGGCGAAGTACTTTACTTCGTTGGTGACGGAAAAATAGCCCTGGGTTTAGAAGGTGATCTGCTCCGAAAAAGAGTCCCTAAAGAAAATTTTGAACTGTTTTCATTCAACCGGCACAGCGTATTAGGATCAGCATATTATTATTACCCCGGCCAGGAAATGACCTTGAAGGCCCAGTACGGACGTTTCCTGGCCGGTGATTTGGGCTGGAAAATTGATATCAATAGAAAGTATAAAACCGGCGTTACCCTAGGTATGTTTGTTACCTTTACTGATACTGATAATATTAATCAGCCGTCATATAATGATGATTATAATCATAAAGGGGTCTATTTGAGTATCCCTATGAGGATGTTCTATGATACTGATAGAGCTAATACCTTGAATTATGGAATATCTCCCTGGACAAGAGATGTGGGGCAGACAGTCGGTCATTCACAGCCTATTTACTACATCACAAGTGATCTTATGCCTGTAAAATTTAAAGCTGAAAAAAATGGGATGAGATATTAAATGAGTATAAATATGATGCTTGATTCTGGATGCTGGATTCTGGTATTAAGGAAGAAAAGCTGAACCGCTAAGACGCAAAGGACGCTAAGAAAAAATATAAAATTAAAAAACTATCCAACACAGAGGCATCCACCGTCGTTTTCAGTTATGGCGGGACAGGCAGAGTACACCGAGGAAAAGTTAAATAGTAAAGTAAAATATGTTTTAAAGCCATTAAACATTTAATGTCATGTCAATATATTGACATGACAAGGTAGTAAGTTCATGCAAAAAAAATAAATGCATTTGTTTTTTTATGCATGAACTTACTATCCTGGCTTTAAAACCTTGGCGTACTTTGCGCCTTTGCGGTTCAAGCTTTAGCATTTCATCTTTACCAATAAGCATCAACTATTAACCATTGTTACACTTTGAATCTTTGAATTTTTGAACTTTAAATTTCAACCAATAACCTTATAACCTAATACCAGCAATTTTATAAAAATTAATGGAAATCATAAATGCCAAGATTTTTATATAAAAATTATTTTCTCATCTTTATCCTCGACATTATTCTTGTCGCATTCTCCTGGTATTTCTCGCACCAGCTGCGTTTTAACTTCTCAGTTCCCCAGAATTCTATTCATGTATTGACGCATTTCATTCCCCTTGTTGTAATAATTAAAATAATCACATTTTATCTATTTGATCTCTACCAGGGGATGTGGCGCTATACCAGTCTCGCGGATTTAATCAGTATTTTAAAGGCAGTCAGTGTGGCTACACTGGTAGTTATAATAATGACATTTTTTGTCCACAGGCTGGGAGGCTTTTCACGATCAATTTTTATAATCGACTGGGGATTAACACTTTTTTTAATTGCAGGCAGTCGAATAGCAATAAGGTTCTATTTCTGGGTTGGGGCTGGTGATGAGTCTGCCCGATACAAAAGTGGAAATTTCATAACACACCTTTTCAAAAGTAAACAAAAAGGAAAAAGATTGATCATAATAGGCGCTGGTGACTGTGGTGAAAAGATAAGCAGGGAAATTCATGATAACCCGCAGCTTGGTTATGATCTTGTCGGCTTTATTGATGATGATCCATTAAAATCCAATAGAAAAATTCATGGTATTCCTGTTTTAGGAAATATGGATGAAGTGAAATATCATTCAGAGCAGCTAGATCCCCAGGAATTACTTATCGCCATGCCTTCGATTTCATCAAAGAGTATGCGAAATATTGTGAGGCGCTGTGAAGAAAGTGGCATCCCCTTTAAAACAGTTCCGGGTATGGGGGAACTTATAAATGGAAAGGTTACAATAAAGGCTATAAGAGATGTCTCATATAGAGATCTGCTTGGCAGAGCGACTATTGAACTTGATGAAGCTAAAATAGGTGCCTATTTAAAAGATAAGAGGATTCTAATCACAGGTGCTGGTGGTTCAATTGGGTCTGAATTATGCCGGCAGGTTTGCAGGTTTTCGCCAGAAAGCCTTATTCTTTATGAACGAGCAGAAAGCCCTCTGTATGAAATAGAGCTGGAACTTAAAGACCATTTTCAATATCTAAAAATAATACCCAGGCTTGCTGACATACTTGATGTTCGTAAACTGGAAAATATATTTGAAGAGACAAGGCCCGAAGTAGTATTTCATGCTGCCGCCTATAAACATGTTCCCATGCTGGAGCACAATCCCTGGGAGGCAATAGATAATAATGTCTTGGGAACCAGGAATGTAATTAATGTTTCAAACAAATATAATGTGGAAAGATTTGTTCTTGTATCAACAGACAAAGCAGTAAGACCAGCCAATGTGATGGGTGCATCAAAAAGAGTTGCAGAGTTGATTGCCCAGGCGCAGAATGGATGTGGTTTATCTGATACTAAATATATAACAGTTAGGTTTGGCAATGTTATTGGTAGCATTGGCAGTGTAATTCCCTTGTTTAAAAAGCAGATTGAAAAGGGTGGGCCTGTAACTGTTACTCATCCGGAAATCACACGATATTTTATGACAATCCCGGAAGCATGCCAGTTAATTCTTCAGGCCGGTTCCATGGGGAATGGTGGTGAAATATTTATCTTGGAGATGGGTGTCCCAATAAAGATCGCTGATATGGCAGAAGACCTTATTCGGCTTTCCGGCTTTGAGCCCTATGAAGATATTGATATTAAATTTGTTGGTCTTAGGTCGGGAGAGAAGCTTTACGAGGAGCTTATCACAGAAGGGGAGGGGATAGTAAATACGTCACATGAAAAGATAATGGTTCTAAAAGGGACAGTGTGTGATCCTGACAACCTGAACAGTAAACTGGATAGTTTGAAAAAAATAATGGAAGATCAGGATGGAGAGGGGATAAGAAAAGCCCTTAAAGATATATTACCGGAGTATGTAGAGTGGAAAATGGAGGATAGTAATTAGAAAAGAGTAAAGCGGAAAGGGGCCTGGGTTTTAATTAATGGATTCAAGAGACGATCTTTTGCCTACTGACTTCTTTCTATTCTCTTTTCTATTTATTATTTTCACTAGAAACCATATTGACAAATAGGAGAAACGGGGAATGAAGAGTAATAAAAGAAATATTGTATGGGGAATAATCACTGGAATAGCGCTTTCCTTTTTATATTTTAACTTTTTTGCCCCTAGATATGAAATTAAGAAGACATCTACAAATACAATGAAAATTGATAAATGGACAGGTGAATCCTGGAGACTCGTTGATGATAACTGGAGAAAGATGATAAATATGGATGACGATTGGGCATTAATTGATAAGGCCCTTCAGGATGCAATAAAGATTAGCCTACCTGTTGCTAAAGTCGATCCCAGTATTGCACTGAAGAAGCTCAGGGACCGGTATCCGGTATTAAAAGATATACCAGATTATGATCTGCTCGAGAGAATTAAACTCGTTTATTCAAAGCAGGTAATGGTTGGCATGTACCTTGGAGATTTTATGAGCACGAGTGAAAGTGCCGAATCTTCTGGAAATCCGTAGTAAGATTTAAAAAATATATTTTAGTTGAAAAATCCCGCTGTTGGCGGGATTTTTTGTTTTAGGATTAAATACTTGAACCGCTCCAGTGAAACAAGAGCAAATAAGGTTTCACGGGGTAAACAAAGACGTCCGCCGTCGCCTTCAGCTTCCGTCTTCGCCATAGTGATTGACGTCAACTATTTTTCCCATCAACGACAATTAAAATTCCCGGATTACCA
>JBHPCX010000012.1:0-56471 GCA_042573485.1 Thermodesulfobacteriota bacterium
GATAAAGGGTTCATCATCTACAACAAGTATTTTACTCATATATTATCCTCATTGCACGCCAGTGAGTTGTGAATTAATATTATACGTTTTATTACATGATATTCTTGGAACAGGTCAAAACCGGTACATTTGTGTTATTCCAGTGCACAGGCTTTTTCGTAATGTCATTTCGAGGTTATAACCGAGAAATCCGGTTATACTAACTCCCAATAAATAAAAGATTTCACCTGGAGATTATGCCGTTTTGTTTCTCAACGGGAGTCGAAATGACAGAAAAATATAAGTTTTGAATTTTTACATATTCATCATGCTTAATCGAAGAATTTTTATTTTACGGTCAATGTTTTTACATTAAACCATGCTGATAATGGCTTCCGCCTTTGATATCAATAGACTGGCATCATCAGCATCAATGTTTTTCCCTTCTTCTTTCTTTACTTTATCTATAAACGAATTCAGGTTGTTTATCGCTTTATCTGATTTGTTTCCTCCCAAATTCTTAATAGCATCATTCAGTTTTTTAACCAGAGCATTTTTTACAGATGTCTTTTTAATGTCCGCGTTATTCACTATCTGGATCAATTCATCGATCATTTCTGATACAGTTTTTTCATCCTCCGGTTCTTCTTCTATTGTGTCGTCTGGTGAAGATGTCCCGGCGAAATGTAGGGAGCAGCCTATTTGAGGATATTCAGGATCATTAGGATCTGATTTTAGCCAGACATATGTCCCGCCTGATGGGCATGAATATCTCCCATCAATATTCAGGCCTGGAGTGTCATTGTCGAGATAGTAATTGCTTTCATCCATTTCAATATGGCGTCTGTTAGCTTCGCAACTCACGGACCTGGCGTCTTCCTGATATGAGGCATATTGCGGTATGGCAATTGAAGCCAATGCCCCGATAATTACCATGACCATGAGTATTTCAATCACACTGAATCCTGATTGTTTTCCAAAGTATATATGTTTCATTTTATTAACCTCGGTACAGGATGTTTCCGGCTGACACGTATATCTTTAAAGCCGTATAATTCAGGCGCAGGAGAGCGTACAATAATATCTCCATTTGTTTTCTCAATTTCAAAGGGCTTTTTACTTCCCGGGCACAGAATGTTATTGCCGGGGATATCATCCTTTTGAAGTTTTTTAGAAATCTCCCAGAGGATTGTAACGCAGTCGTCAGTTTGTGCACCTGTATTATAGGTCCCATGTCTGAGGGGTCTGTTAGTGTCATAGGACATCATGGAGGAGATTTGAAAAGCAATTATTGCAAGACAAACCAGGACAAAACATACCTGAAGTATGGTCTCGCGCCTTTTTTTTCTTTCCCTTTGGGTTTCAATATGTTCTCCTTTTAGGGCTTTTTCCTCCAAATGCTGACTTATCCCTTCCGAAGCCTCATTAGCAGCATCAATTGCAATACACCTGCTGCATTTGTTTGATCCGTCCTTTTGAGAAGCAGCACATAGTTCGCACAGAGGTTTCCTGCAATCTGAACAGTGCGCATCCGCCTTTCTATCCGGATGATAATGGCAGTTCATTTATTTAAACACCTCCTTCCGCTTCTTCCTCAGGCGGTTCACGTAAAAATTTTTTTATCCTTGCCAGCAGCTTTTTATGGTTTACAGGTTTGACAATATAGTCATCAGCGCCTGCGTCAAGCAACTTTATCTCTGTTTCCACATCATCTTTACTGGTTAATATTATAACTGGAATGAAGCGGGTATTCAGCTGGGTTTTTAACCTCGTTGTCAGGGCCAGTCCGTTCATTTTGGGCATCATCAGATCGCTTATTATAAGATCTGGAACTTCACGCATAACCAGTTTTATGGCTTCAAGGCCGTTTGTAGCCGTAATTACATTATAGTTTTCATATTCCAGGACATCAGTCATGAGCTGAAGTGTCAATTCATTGTCTTCGGCTATAAGTATCTTTTTAGGTCTGATACTGCTTACGGATGGAAGTGTTGAAAGGATTTCATCAATTTCTTCGTCATAATTGACAAGAATCTCCTCGGAATCTATTTTCACTGCATCATCAATCTCAGGAGGGGCAACACGGAAAACTTCCTGGGCTGATGTTATTCCCTGAAGGCATTTCTCAATGCCATCTATGGTCATGGTCTGAAAGCCGTCCTTAACGGCCGCGTTCTTCAGTTCAACCGCCGTAACATCTTTAGAAAGGAGGTTTTTTAAAGATCCTGTAATCGCAAGTATTTCATGAATACCGGTGCGGCCAGAATACCCTGTAAACTGGCATATATCGCAACCTTCTCCCTTCCAGAAGACGGAATCTCCTTTTTGAGCGAGATGGGGTAAAAACTTCTTTGCCATCTCAAATCCTTTAGGATCAGGAATCTTGCATTTATCACATATTCTTCTGACAAGTCTTTGCGCCACAATACAAATCAGAGCAGAGGAAATAAGAAATGGTTTGATATCAAGGTCAAAAAGTCTTGTCACCGTGGAGGCGGCGTCATTTGTATGAAGGGTTGACAATACCAGGTGTCCGGTATTGGCAGCCTGGAACGCTGTTGAGGCTGTTTCACTGTCTCTTATCTCTCCTATCATGACTATATCAGGATCCTGTCTTAAGATAGACCTCAGGCCCGAGGCAAATGTAATGCCTGCCTCATTATTTACCTGTACCTGATTTATCCCCTGCATATCATACTCAACAGGATCTTCCACCGTTACAATGTTAACAGCAGGAGATTTCAATTTGCCGAGGCATGCAAAGAGTGTTGTGGATTTTCCGCTTCCTGTGGGGCCTGTCACAAGTATTATACCCTGAGGCCTGGTCGCGGATTGAGTAAATATCTCGAGATTCTTTTCTGAAAAGCCAATATCTTCAAGCTTTACAGAAGCCTGGCTCTGGTCCAGTATACGAATAGTGACTTTTTCACCGTAAGAAGTAGGGATGGAGGATAATCGTAAATCATAACTGTTTTCTTCCCATTTAACCCGGGTTCTTCCGTCCTGTGGCTTTCGTTTTATGGATATATCCATCCCTGATATAACCTTGAGTCTGGAGACAAGCGGCAAATGAATGTGTTTCCCCAGTTTTAATATCTCACGCAATGTACCATCGACCCTGTAACGAACCAGGACTTCAGCCTGTTGAGGTTCAATGTGAATATCACTTGCTTTCAACTTTATGGCATCGGATAGTATTGCATTGGTGAGTCTTATTACAGGAGGACGGTCGGAAAGATTCATAAGCGAATGGGTGTTTTTTTCCTCTACCTTTGCTTCCGGAATGACTTCAAGTCCTTTATCAATACTTGGACCGGCGTTCAGCGCGTTTTCCAGGTCTTTCTTTGGGTAGTATATGTCGAGTGCGTCAAGGATATCTTCCTGGGTTGTGACAGCAACTTCAATGTTCATACCTGTTGCAAAACGCAAGTCTTTTATCGAATTAAAATCCGTCGGATTGGCCATAACCACTAACAGGTTATTATTATTTAATTTTACCGGTACAAGGAGATCTCTTTCCGCCATATCAGCAGGTATAATATCTATAATAGTTTTTGGAATATCAGTATCCTTGAGATTGAACAAAGGGATTTGCAGTTGCGTTGCCAGGGCGGAGGCAATCGCCTCATCGGTTGCCACTCCCATATCAATAAGCATCTGCCCCAATCTCTTTTTTTCAATCTTTTGCTTTTGTAAAACCTTATTAAGTGTCTCATTATCAATTAGACCGGAATCTATCAGAATTTCTCCCAGTCTTTTTCTCCGCTTTCCACTTTTTTCTTTTTCAGGAGGCTGAGTCATAGCTTAATTCCTCTTTATTCCTATTTTTTTAGCTTTTGCCCTATTGTATTTCAGGAGGATTAGTCACCCTATATTATTCTGATTTCTCCATGGATATGCGTCCCTTCATGGTCCCAGTAATCATTTTTGCAGAACAGGTTCCAGGCCCGGCACCTTTATCCTTATTTAATGTTACAAATTTGTCAAAAAAAATATTGCGGATAGCTTCCGGAACCGCACCTCTGTTTTGAATCCTGATTCTGGAATAATCTTCTTTTTCCATAAAGATATTTAGCACGTCTCTTCACTTCGATTATCTATCCAATAACTCCCGAATAATCTTTGCCATTTCATTCATAATGATCGGTTTCATTATGAAGGCGTCGATACCGATTTTTTTAGCCTCCTTCTCATCTATCTGAACACTGTAACCTGTACATAGTATTATTGGAATATCAGGCCGTAACATTTTCAATTCACTGGCCAGTTCTTTACCGGTCATATTCGGCATGGTCATATCTGTAATTACAATATCAAACGCATCGGGGTTATTACGAAAGGCTTCAAGGGCTTCAACACTGCTTGTTCGGGGGGTTACTTTATAGCCAAGCCTTTCAAGTATTTCCTGCATTGCATCTACTGCCGCTTTTTCATCATCAACAAAAAGTATCCGTTCATTTCCAAAGGGCGTTTTTATTTTCTGTTCTTCTGTGTCTGAGATTTCCACATCGATTAAAGGTAGATACACATGAAAGGTTGTTCCCTTACCTGCTTCACTCTCAACATCAATATCTCCGCCATAGTTTTGAACTATACCGTTGATAATTGCCAGGCCCAGTCCGGTACCTTCTCCTGTTTGTTTAGTGGTAAAGTATGGTTCAAATATCCTGTCTATTACCTGGGGTGATATACCTGTACCGGTATCTCTTACAGATATCTTTAGGTGTCTTCCCGCGCTTAAAGTGAGGGAACGTTTTGCTTTTTCCATAGAAACATCTTCGTTATCCAGGATTACTTCTAATTCGCCCCCCTTTTCTCCCATGGCATGAGCCGCGTTTGTGCAGAGATTCATTAATATTTGATTCAGCTGTGTAGGATCTGCCAGGATCGTATCCTGCTTTGCTTTAAAATGATACTGCATATCAATAGTAGCCGGTATGGTTGAGCGCAGGAAATTTATTACTTCTTTAACTATCAGTGATGATTTCAGGGCTATTTTTTCTTCCGATTTTTTTCGCGCGACAGTCAAAATCTGTTTCACAAGATCCCTGGCCCGTTCACCCGCTTTAAAGATCTCTTTCATGCTATGCTGCAGAGGGTCATCCGGTGGAAGTTCATCCATTGCCATCTCTGAATGGAGCATGATAGGTGAGAGAATATTGTTAAAATCATGAGCGATGCCGCCGGCCAGTGTTCCAATGGATTCCATTTTTTGAGCCTGCTGGAGCTGTGACTCAAGATTTCTTTCTTTGGTTACATCCCTTGCAACGCCAAAGTGTTTTATTGGTGTTCCTTTATCATCATAAATGATCTCTCCCTCACTATCAATTTGGCGGAGCGCTTTATCATTATATCTGATCAGGCGATAGTTTACATTGTATTTGCCTGTTTTATAAGATTCTTCCATTACTTTTTCTAACTTTTTAATATCGTCAGGATGGATATGCTCCATAATATCATCTGCGCTAAGAGGACCATCTGATTTTTCCCGGTCCCAGATTCTGTATAGTCCATCGGACCACCAGATCTCGTTGGTTCGCAAATCCCATTCCCAGTTCCCCACGTTTGCTATCCGCTGGGCCTCATCAAGGCTATTCTTTACTTTATCTAACTCCTGCTCATCTTTTTTATGCTCGGAAATGTCTGTTGCAATACCGATTATGGCGGCTAATTCGCCATTTTCATCGAAAATGGGGGAATTGACTACCTGGATTACCGTCTCTATCTCATTTTTCCCTTGAAAAGAAAGTTCGGCAGACCAGCTTTTCCCCTCGTTCAATCTGTCTATCATTTCATTCAACTGATTTTCGTTGAGCTGAGGGATAGTTGTATCCATAATAAAACTACCTATAGCCTCAGATTCTTTCATGCCGTATAGTTTTTCTGAATAGGGATTCCAATAGATAATACGCCCGTTCTGGTCTGTCACAACAACTGACTGTTCAACAGAATCGAGAAGTTTGGCCTGGAATATGAGCTTGGCCTCCGCCTCTTTTCGCTGGGTGATATCCCTCGCGAAGGCTTGAATTAATCCATTTTCTTTATGCGTTACTACCTTCGCACTCACCTCAACAGGCAATAAAAAACTGTCCTTTCTGAGATACTCACCTTCAATTACAACACTATTGGCAATTAAAAGCTGCTCTACCCGTTTAGGAAACTTAGAACGATCTTTCAAAGGAATAACCATTGATATGTTCATGCCTATAAGTTCGGAACGGTTATATCCAACCATTTTACATGCGGTCTCGTTGACATCAATTATTTTTCCCTTAAAATCGTGAATAAACATACCATCAAGTACATTTTCAACGATAGTACGAAATCTTCGTTCACTCTCCTGTAACGCGGTCTCCGCCTGCCTGCGCTCTGAAATATCAGTAGCAACAGCCAGTATCGCCGGGTTATCTTCCCAGGCAACTTTTTTAATATAAACTTCCATGGGAATTATAGATCCGTCTTTTCGAATATGATTCGCACTGAACAGGACTTCTCCTTTTTTATCCACTATCTCCCTTCTCTCATTTGTAAGAATTTCTTCTTCAGGAATATGCAGATCAAACAGGTTTAACTTCATGAACTCTTCAGGAGTATACCCGTGGATTTCAGAGGCCTTTCGGTTTGCGTAATAAAAATTCCCTTCAAAATCATGTATTGTTATAGCGTTTGGCGCGATATCAACCAGATCTGTTATCATACGGTAATACTTTTCATTTCTTTTGTGTTCGGTTATGTCTGTGTGAGATCCGGCCATGCGATATGGTATGCCGTTTTCATCTCTAAGAGCTTCACCCCTGGCGAGTATCCATCGATAAGATCCATCCTTATGCTGCAGACGAAACTCGATTGAATATACGGGAATTTGATCATTAAGATAGTTCCGGATGTTGTCCAGAATCCTTGATTTATCATCGGGATGGAGGAGGTTCTCAAATGTGGAAAAAGCATTGGGAAGTTCATGATCTTCGTATCCGAGGATCTCCTTCCACCTGGGAGAGAGATAAAGACTGTTATCACGAAGGTCCCGGTCCCATATGCCATCCTGAGAGCCCCTAACTGCCAGAATATATTGTTCCTGAGATTTTTTTAAGGATTTTTCCGTTTCTTTCAGTTTCGTAATATTTGTTAATGAAACCAGTACCTGTTTATTGCCGTTTGATTCTATCAATCTGGTAGAGATCAAAAGATCAAGAGTGATTTTTTCTTCGCCTTTCAGGAAGGTCATATGGCCTTCCTCATTGTCGTGGGAAGCTCCTGTCAGCAATGTATCCTCAACTCTTGATCTTACTGTGCAGTCAGAGCATTCCTCGTTAAGACCGCAGCCTTTTCCATCAAAAGAATTTATACAATTAATAACCTGGCCCCCTAAAAGACCGATAATGTCAACTTCTTCCCGCCCGGTGAATTCGATTCCTATGTGATTAATTTTTTCAACCCTTCCCTCGCTGTTCACTAACAACAGTATATTGGGGGCACTGTTGAATATGGAGTCTAAGGTTTTTGCCTGTGACTTTAGTTTTTCTTGGATCAGTTTACTTTCGGTTATATCAGAAAATGAAATGAATACAGCGGAAGGTTTTTTCCTGTTGTCTTTGAATATAGGCATTGTGTTGATAGATATCCATTTTAAGTCACCCGAGGGCCTGGAAACTCCCATTATTTCATTTTTATATGACTTGCCGGTTCGAAGCGTCCTCATGAAAGGGTGGTCTTTACCTTCATACTTTGAACCGTCTTCATGTATTGTCGGCCACCTCTTTCCTTCAGATGTTTTTCTAATTGCATCATCAGATGTTATCCCGAATATCTCCTCTACTCCTTTATTCCAGCTAAGGATTTTACCGGATGCGTCCTGCAGGACAACACCGTCACTAACCATTTCTACTACAGAACGGTAAAGTTCCTCACTTTCCTGAATTTGTTTTCGTGATTCTATTTCCTTAAGATTTTTTAACCCGCTCTCTGAAATAATAGTGATGAGGCCCTTAATAAAGAAAAGGTGACTGTCCAGCTGTTCTTTGGACCAGACGGGCACTTTCTTTACAGCTTCAAGGTAGGCCTTTTCAGGGAATCCGTGCTTTTTAGCCTGTTTTTTGAAAAAATCCATGACCGGTTCCTCAAGGAAAAATTGGCCGGTAAAGAAATTCCCATAATGAACTCCATCTATGATAATCGGTGTAGCATTATCAACCAGACCGTGAGGACAGTGGTATGTGACAGCCGGATTGGCTTCATCCAGATGAGCCTGGATATACTTATCACTCTTACTACAGGCCTTTTCACATTCTTTATTTTTTCTGTGGAAGTTAGTGCAGATATCCTGCCATGCTGTCGCCGTAAGGATATTCCCATCGTTATCAATGATTGAAGAAGGAAAGGAGTAGATTTCGTTTAACCTGTCCTGAAGATTTTGAAAGAGCTTGATGTCAATCAGATCCTCCAGCTTATAATTTTTATCGGGATTGGGGTTCATCATGCCTCCAGACTGAGTGACTAAAATTGTTTAAAATAATTTTAATATATCATGCTAAATTTATATAGAATGTATTTAAAAACACGATCGAGAGGAAATAATGGTTCATTGATAATCATTTCTTTTCGAAGTTGTCAGGTATTTCAACTACAGATTACCCAACTATTTAATAACACTTAATAATATCCTCTTAGATTAAGAATCTCAACATATTAATATGGTGTTACACTTCACCAATCAGAGCACCGAACTTGACACGCGGCTACAGCGTTACTATTTTTTGGTAGTTAGGTTCTTGCTCAATTGTAAATAAAGGAGGGAATTATGAATAAATCAGCAATGATATACAAAACCCTGTTGTTTTTAGCAGTTTTATTATCAGTAAGTTTTATACAATCCCCGGTTTTTGCCCAAACAGAGAAGGGGATTGATCTGTTTAATTACTGGGACTTCAAGAAAGCCGAAGATGCATTTCGTGAGGTTTTAAAAAATAATCCTGCTGACGCTCAGGCAGGTTATTATCTGGGGATGTCTCTGATAATGCAGGAAAAGTATCAGGAAGCTTTGAATGTTTTAAAAAAGGTAAAGGCATCAGGAAAATCTGCAACTCCCAATGAAGGGCAGTTGAAGATTGCTCTGGCACGGGCTTATCTGGGATTGAAAAATTATCCGGAAGCCCTGGAATATTTAAATGTTGCTGAAGAAGTAAATGCAGACCCTGTTGAATACCATACTTATCGAGGCGCCTACTATTTAGGAAAAAAAGATGCCAATAAAGCTGTTAAGGAATTGGATAAAGCAATAGACCTGAATTCTCAGAACCCTTATACCTATTATCATGCCGGTTTTGCATATCTTAGTTTAGGAAATGCGCCAAAAGCAGTAAAATTGTTTGAGATGTTCCTTAGGCTTGCTCCTTACGCGCCTGAAGCGGAAAAAGTGAAGTTTCTTGTTAATTCACTTTGCTGATGGGGACGTTCTTATCTTATTGACCCTGTTAAATCCGCACAGCGGGCTGCGAAGCAGCATTTAACAGAGTGAACTTCCGCCTGTGGCAGTGTTCCAGGTTTCAGATTTCAAATTCCAGGTTCATTATAGGCTATTAGACTGAAGGCTGTTAGACTGTTAGGAAAACCTAAAAATATTTTTATCTCAAAACAATTATCAGTTATTAGGGTGAAGAATAAATAGAAGTTAGAAAAGAATACAGAGGTCAGAAGTCAGACTATCCGTCATTCCGCGGCTTAGACCGTGGAATCCACTGTTTTCACATGTTTTTGCAGGATCGGATTTTAAAAAAATGGATTCCCGCCTTCGCGGGAATGACGAACGGCCTTGCCTTGATGATTATTTCCTAAAAAATCTGCGGCAATCTGTGTAATCTGCGGCAAATAAATACATTCAAGTCAATGAATAATAAATACTTCGCGTTCTTAGCGGTTCAATCTTAATTTTTGAATCTTGAATCTGGAATTTTGAATCGGCTGGAAGCCGAACACTAACCTAGAGCTTCCTTTACCCTGTCCATTGCCTTCTGGACGTCCTCATAGTTATTGAACGCGCTGATTCTAATATAACCTTCTCCGCATTTTCCAAATCCGGCACCAGGGGTACATACAACACCGGCCTTCTGAAGCAGTATATCGAAAAATGACCATGAGTCGGTATTGCCCTTTATCCAGATATAGGGTGAGTTTTCTCCGCCTATACATTCATAGCCAAGACGGGAGATTTCCTGCCTGATAAGTGCCGCATTTTTGAGATAATAATCACTGAGTTCCCTTGTCTGTTTTTGTCCTTCTTCAGAGTATACAGCTTCAGCGGCTTTCTGAACCGGGTATGAAACACCGTTGAATTTTGTCGTGTGCCTGCGGTTCCAAAGGGTGGCCAATGGGATCTCTTTGCCGTCAGATGTATAGGCAACACATGATTCGGGTACAACAGTATAGGCGCAGCGGATTCCGGTAAATCCCGCGGTTTTGGAAAAACTCCTGAATTCAATTGCTACTTCTTTTGCCCCTTCCACTTCATAAATGGACCCGGGGAGTCTGTCATCCCTGATAAAGGCTTCATAGGCGGCGTCATAAAGAATTAATGCCTTGTTTTCAGTAGCATAATCCACCCATTTTTTAAGAACATCTTTTGTGATAGTGGCGCCTGTCGGATTATTAGGGAAACAGAGATAGATAAGATCAACCTTTTCAGAAGGGAGATCAGGAATAAATCCGTTTTCAGCTGTTCCCTCAAGATATACAATACCTTCATAACGTCCATCGTTATATGACCCTGTGCGCCCTGCCATTACATTTGTGTCAAGATAAGCAGGATATACCGGATCAGGTAACGCAACTTTAATATCCTTTGCGAATATTTCCTGGATATTACCGGTGTCGCATTTCGCTCCATCACTTACAAATATCTCGTCAGGTGATATCTCAATCCCTCTTGATTGAAAATCATTAAGGGCGATTTTGTCCCTTAAAAATTCATAACCCTGTTCCGGACCATATCCCCTGAAAGTTTTAATATCAGCCATCTCATCTACTGCCTTGTGAAAGGCTTCAACGCAGGCCGGAGGTAAAGGTCTTGTAACATCACCTATTCCCAGTTTAATAACATCCGTGTCCGGATTTTCCTTCTGGAACAGGTCAACACGGCGCCTGATATCTGAGAAAAGATAAGATGCCTGAAGTTTATTATAATTTTCATTTATTTTTATCATAGTCTCCTCCGTATAGTATAACCTTTGAAAAGGCTATATAAACTTAATCGGAGCAAAAAGAAAGAAATTTTTAAAATACAGGATTCAAGGGTTCGAGTGAAAAAACATGATATAGAGCTATGTTTTATTTCTTCACGAACCGTTTTAAATCTAAAGAGTTGTTAATTTGCTGATATAAAAATACTTTAATCCTTGCGCCCTGAGCCTCCTGTCCATCCTGTCTGGTTGTGTCATAATGTCAGTTTTGAGGATACAACACATAGCCTTTTCACAGGACAGGGTTTCATCATCTCCCCTCCCCTTGTGGGAGGGGCTGGGGGAGGGGGACAAATAGATAAAAACCCTTATAAAAAAGCCGAACACCAGTAAAAAATACCACGGATACGAAAAAAGCTCTGGTACAGCCTGAGAAACGCAGCCGCTATCCCCCTCTCCTTAATCCTCTCCCGCCAGGGGAGAGGAAATAACAAACAAGGCAAAGCTAACCATCATCTATTTAGCAATTTCGACACAGCCTGTGCGCGGGAATGACATTGAAATGGTTTTCCTTGCACCCTGTACCTTGAACCGCCTGTCCCGCCATAGCTGAAAGCGACGGCGGATACACCAGGCTGACAGCTAAATAATGGGATTATTTGAAATTAATTTAACGGGGCACACTTTGGTTGCAGGCAAGAGTCCATTTGCCAACCTTTTTCACATAGTATACAATTGGCAAAATATTCAAAGGAAATTATACATAATAGTTACTTTAGGTCTTAAATTTTTATGAGGTGTTATAAATATTTATACAGATGAATTCTAAGGACTGATAAGCCAGGATGAAAAAAATTCATATCACCCGCAGAAATTTTATCAGAATTTTTTTTCTGGGAATTCTGTCACTTTTAAGCGCTAAAGGATTTATTAATTCCCGCAGCCTAAGATTAAATAGCATCGAAGTTGGGTTGAAGAATCTTCCCAATGCATTTGACGGGATAAAGATTTGCCAGATAACAGATATCCACGCTGGGCCCCTGGTTCCCCGAAGCCTTATCAAAGAAGGTGTAGATATTATAATGGTTAATCAACCTGATCTGATTGTCCTGACAGGAGACTTTGTAAGCGGTGCTACAAAATTTCTTCATACTTCATATGGAGGTTTCAAACAGAAGCATTTTGATTTTTGTATGGAAGAACTGGGAAGGCTGAATGCACCTCTTGGCGTCTTTGCCGTTCTCGGCAACCATGACTTCTGGAGCGGCCAGGAAGTAGCTTTAAAAATAATCCGCGGTCTTGAAAAGATAGGAGTACAGGTTCTGAGAAACGAGGCTGTACCGTTAAAAAGAAAAGGACAGAGTCTGTACCTGGTTGGTGTGGATGACTACTGGGAAGAATCATACAACCTGTTAAAGGCGCTTGAAGGTGTTCCCGAAGACGCCTGCAGGATCCTGCTCTCCCATAACCCTGATGTGAATGAAAACATAGAGAACCTGAAAGAGAGAATCGATTTAATAATTTCCGGCCATACCCACGGGGGACAAATTGTCCTTCCCTTTATCGGTGCCCTTTACATACCTTCACCGTTTGGTCAGAAATACCGGGCAGGGCTTGTCAGGGATAAGGAAAGAAAGACCTATGTCAGCCGGGGCCTTGGCCTGTTTTTTGTTCCTGTACGCATTAATTGCCCGGCGGATGTCAGCCTTTTGACTCTGGTCCGAGAATAGAGGTATTGATTAATAATAACTAATGATTCTAATGAAAAGATAATTTTTACATTAACGAGGTCTTCATAGATGGAAACTGATAACAATGTATCAATAGAAGAGGGATCAATGTCACCTAATGAGAGTTATAAAAAGATAGTCGAAAACATAGAGAAGGTTATGAAAGGGCAATCCAGGACAATAAGGATGCTCCTTGCCGGGTTTATAAGCGGAGGCCATGTATTGCTTGAAGATTTTCCCGGTACGGGTAAAACCACTTTTGCAAAGGCACTCGCCATTTCCATTGATGTGCAATTCAAACGTCTCCAGTTCACTCCGGACCTTTTACCATCGGACATCCTTGGTGTTTCTATCTTTGATCAGAATGATAAGGCTTTCCATTTTCATAAAGGCCCCATATTTACAAATATCCTACTTGCAGATGAAGTAAATCGCGCATCTCCAAGAACGCAGTCCGCACTCCTTGAGGCCATGGCTGAGAGCCAGGTCAGCATAGACGGAAAAATTCATTCCCTGGATAATCCCTTTTTCGTAATCGCCACTCAGAATCCCGTTGAATCGGGAGGGACGTACCCGTTACCGGAGGCCCAGATGGACCGCTTTGCGCTTCAGTTCAGCCTTGGATATGTATCTCCTGAAGAGGAGGTGGCAATCCTTACTGAACAGACGTATGTTCATCCAATTGAGAAAATTACTTCATGTGTTTCAATAGACGATATCCTGGCAATGAAAGATCATATGAAAAAGATAAGGGTAAGTGAAGAGTTAAAACGTTACATAGTTGATGTCGTGAGTGCCACGCGGACGGCCCAGGGCGTTCAGTTAGGGGCAAGCCCGAGAGCGGCCCTTTCGCTAATGAATGCTTCAAAGGCACTTGCCATGTTTGATGGAAGCGAATTTCTGACTCCTGAGTATATTCAGGAGATAGCAATCCAGGTGATTGCACACCGGATGGTTATGGATCCACAGGCGCGATTCTCAGGGCAAACCTCTGAACTGGTGGTAGAGGATATTCTGAAGACCATTCCTGTACCCGCGTAGCGAAATTAAAAAGCACAGGCTATCTCAATGAAATCCCTCCTTTATAAGAGCTTTGGTTTAGTTTACAGAATCACCAACTGGCTGAAGTGGCGTTTCACTCCCGGAGGTCTCTTTGTCCTTGCAGGACTTTTGACATCGGCAGTAGTTGGACTTGATACCAATCAAACCCTGGCATATCAGATCTTTACTCTTCTTTTGGCCTTTCTAATCCTGTCCATAGCCTGGTGCCTTTTTTTTCGGGCCGGTTTCTCGGTCAGCCGGGATCTTCCACGGTTTGGAACAACGGGTGAACCAATCCCCTACCGTATATTTATCAAGAACCTGTCTAAAAGGTCTCAAACTGGACTCCAGATAGAAGAACAGACTGAAAACCCTTTACCCACTTTTAATGAGATAATAAAATCAGGTAAAGATGATGTAACTGAACATAATCTTTTTGACCGGTTTGTGGGTTATATCCGCTGGAGGAGACTGGCTTACAGGAAACGAAAATTATTCGTTACGAGATACAGCCTGCCCCCTGTTATGCCTAACGAGGAAGAGGAACTTCGCGCTGAGATAGTGCCTTTAAGGCGAGGAAGCCTGGTGCTTAAAGGATTGTCTATCTCATGCACGGACCCCTTCGGCCTTGTCAGGTCTTTTATACATGTTCCGGTCCGACAGTCTTTCTTTGTTCTGCCTAAAAGATATGATGTTCCTTCTCTTCAACTTCCCGGCACAAGAAAGTTTCATTCCGGGGGTCTTGCCCTTGCCTCCTCAGTGGGTGATTCCGAAGAGTTCATGTCAATGAGGGACTATCGTCCCGGAGACCCTTTAAGAAAGATACACTGGAAGAGCTGGGCAAAGACTGACAGACCAATTGTTAAAGAATACCAGGACGAGTTTTTTGTAAGGCATGCGCTGATTCTGGATACATTTCAGGGTGTGGAATACGGAGAAGCCTTTGAAGAGGCTGTATCCGTTGCTGCATCCTTTGCCTGCTCCATCCAAACCCAGGAGTCATTGCTTGATCTCATGTTCGTTGGGACAGAGGCATACTGCTTCACTTCAGGCCGCGGGATTTCCTACACGGACAGGATGCTTGAAATCCTCTCCGCCGTCCGGCCCTGCACTGATAAGCCCTTCAGTGAACTGCCCCCAATGGTCTTTGAACGGATGGCTCTTCTGAGCGGATGTATATGTATATTTCTCTCATGGAATGAGGAAAGGAAGGCTTTCATCCGCAAAATAGAAAGCATGGGGGTTCCCCTGATAGTCCTGGTTGTATCGGAAGATCCAATTCCTCAGCCGATTGGAATGGATTCAGAAGGATGGCAGCCGGAGTATTTCATGAACCTGCTGACGGGGAGAATAGAAGAAGGATTGGCCCAGCTATGAATACTCCGATCTTATTAACAGGTGCTGCAATTATCTTCTGGGGCTGGCAGACAGGGCTCATGGTCATTGCTGTCATCATGGCACTGGTCCTGGAAGGATCACGCTTTATAAGTTTGCGTTTTGAATTTTCCCGCGAAGATATCAACCGTTTCTCCGATCTTAGCAGTATCATTATAGTAGGAATCCTCATTTATCTATTGGTTGTAACCAGGTCAGCCCAGGCGGTTCTGTCCCTTATCAAATGGATGCCCCTGGCTTTGCTGCCCCTCTTCATCGGCCAGGTCTACAACTTAAAGGATGAGATCGATATAAGTGCCCTTTTCCTGATATACAGGAGAAAAAGTAAACCTCTTGAAACACGGCCTGTTAACATTAATATTTCATATCCCTATTTTGCGTTATGCATACTTTCTGCCAGTACTTCCAATTCAGGAACAGCAGAGTTTTACGGTGGTATGTTTACCCTGATTGTCTGGGCCCTGTGGTCAATAAGGCAAAAGAGATTCCCGATTGTTCTGTGGATTATTTTACTGCTTTTTTCCGGGATGATCGGTTACATAGGACAATACGGGCTGCATCAACTGCAGCTCTCTCTGGAGAGAATGGCTGTCACCCGTTTCGCGGATCTTTTTTCTAAAGATCCGGATCCCTACAAGATAATGACAGCCATCGGTGATGTAGGGAACCTGAAATTATCAGACAACATCCTGTTCAGGGTGAAACCGGAAACCTTTAAAGGACAGACAATTCTCCTCCGTGAGACCAGCTACAAGGCATACAGGAAATCCATGTGGTTTGCCCCGGGAGCTCTTTTTAAAGAGATAAGACCGGAAGAAAACAGGTCTACCTGGAGGATTGGGAAGGATATGGATGACCGGGGAGAATCTATCATTATATACCAGTCTCTCAAAAAAGGACGCGGTATGCTGAAACTTCCCTTAAACGTATACGAGATTAATGAATTTCCGGTGCTTAAACTCACAGGAAATCAGTATGGTGCATTTAAAGTTGAAGAAGGCCCCGGATTTATTAAATTCAGAGTACTGTCTGGTAAAGAGGCCGTGTTAGATTCCTTGCCTGATGAAGGAGACCTGCATATCCCTCAGGAAGAAGCAGCTGCAGTTTTGAAAACAGCTGGGCAACTTGGTCTCGAATCCTTGACCCCACAGGAGGCTGTTCAGAGCCTGTTAAATTATTTTGGAGATAATTTTATTTATACACTGGTTCAAAAAAAGCATAATTCAGGTGCAACACCTCTTGAAAACTTTCTCCTTAATTCTAAAAAGGGGCATTGCGAGTTTTTTGCTACGGCGACAGTTCTTCTATTGCGTGCAGCAGGCATACCGTCACGCTATGCCGTGGGCTATTCTGTGCAGGAATTCAATGATTTTGAGAACTGCTTTGTGGTGCGTGCAAGGCATGCCCACGCGTGGACACTTGTCTATGTTGACGGGACGTGGCACAATCTTGACACTACTCCCGCATCCTGGATAACGGCGGAGGAAGAAAACGCTTCCTTCTGGGAGCCAATGAAGGATCTTATTTCCTATATTCTTTTTAAATTCAAAGAGTGGCGGTGGTCTGAAAAAGAAACTGAACCTGCGAAATACCTGATATGGCTCATTATTCCTTTGGCTATTTTTATATGCCATAGATTCTATTCAAGGAAGCAGTTCAAAAAGAAGAAAGAAAAGGAGGAATGTCAAGAGATTGTAGATGTTAGAAAGGGAATTAACTCACCATTCTATAAAATAGAGAAGAAACTTTCACAATCAGGTTACAGTCGCCGCCCTGCTGAGACTTTGATCAGATGGCTAGCCAGGTTAGAGGCCGCCCAATCCCAGCCAACTATTTTCGAATCACTGAAACCCATTCTAACCCTTCACTACCGCTATCGCTTTGATCCTGAAGGGATTACCGATGATGAGATATTAGCCTTAAGGAATGATGTTCAGTCATGGCTGGACAGGTATGAGGAAAGATCAGGATTAAGTTGAGAGATCAGAGGTAAGAAAAACCGTGAGGGGAGTAAACCACAGAAGATAAGAGGATAAGAAGTTGAGAAGGTAAGAAGTTTAGTTAGAATTATCATCTTTTTAACCGCCCGTTCGGTACACTCACTCAAGGACGCAAAGTTCGCAAAGAAATCGCAAAGAGAATAGTAAATAGCCTATAGCATGAATTATTATCTGACAGGATTAAACAGGATACAACAATATATTCTTACAATAAGTAATGATGTGTATTTTTCTTAAATGCCTGCAGCGCAGGTAATCCCAGTAAGGGATTAAACATAGAATGGCACCAGATAAAAAAATGAATTAATTCATATTTTTTACCTGTGCCATTCATGTATCATTTAAGAAATATAAACTTTACTCTTAAATCATTAGAATCGGAGATAATACTTAGCGTCCATGGCGTACTTCGCGGTTCAATCTTTTTTGTTTTTCTAGGTTTTTCTATGAGTTATCTGTGTCTCTGTGTGATATAAGGTTTTATGAAATCTGTAATCTTTAATGTATGTATCATCCATTGCGATTCGAAATCAGTTTTGTATTTCAAGCTTTAAAGACATGTATAAATCTTCAATTAACTCCTCTGAAACCTTTTTCAATGCCCTGCTCATTGCCCTGGCCAGGGCCGCGGGGTTTTTCTCCTCGCAATTTTCAGTAGCTTTGTAGGTTTTTTGAAAGATTATTTTATCCCCGGTTTCACTATCTCCTTCAGAAATAAGGCTGATACTTAGAGACAGAACACCTTTCCAGTTACTTTTTTCATCTGACTCGTAGAAGTCCTCAATAGTGCCTCCAAGCCTGTATGAAAAATCTTTTATCCTTTCACCGGGCAGCAATACACCATTGAACAGTCCTGAGTTCCTGATATCCCTCCCTATTAAATGTGTAACAAGTTCTCCGGGGTTGCTGATCCATTTATGATATATATAGGAGTCGATTTCATAGGGTTTTTTACTGTAGATAATCCTTGTTGTATTGTAGATGGGCGCGACCGAAAAACTATCTACCTTTATTGTGTAATCCAGCCGTTCCTTTTTTGTAAATCCCGGGGATTCATATTCAAGAGTATATTTTTTTATGGAAAGATGAGGTTGTTTAAAACTGATGCATGATGATACAAAAAGGAGTGGAATTAACAAAAAAATTAGTATTCTTTTTTCAATGCGCATGATTATACCGTCCCTTTCATGTTACATAGATAAAATGATCCATTACTATTCGTCGCGGAACATGTTTAACGCGGAGCCTGCCCTGAACCACTGAATCTGCTCCTCTGTGAGAGTATGATTTAGCATAAGTTCATATATTGATCCGTCTTCTCTTGTTATGAGAGATTTTACAGGATCACCCGGTTTGATTGACGCCAGTTCCACAAGGCTTATCCTGTCATATTCCTCTACTATTTCATAATCTTCTGGAGAGCTGAAAGTCAGGGGGAGTATGCCCTGTTTTTTCAGATTAGCTTCATGTATCCTGGCAAATGATCTCGCGATAACAGCCTTTGCTCCCATAAACCTCGGGCTCATGGCCGCGTGCTCCCTGCTTGATCCTTCGCCGTAATTTTCATCACCTATAATAATAAAACCCCCGACATTGTCCCTGTACCAGGCAGCGAGTTCAAAAAAGGGAATATTTTTTTCACCGGTGATAATGTTGGTACCGGTCCCTGTTTCTCCGGTGCAGGCGTTCACCGCCCCCATGAGCATATTTTTAGAGATATTGGTTATATGGCCCCTGTATTTCAGCCATTCCCCCCCCGGGGAAATATGGTCCGTGGTTGTTTTCCCCTTTGTTTTTACCAGTATGGGCAGTTTTTCAAAGTCTCTTCCGTCCCATTTATCAAAAGGCTTAAGGAGTTCTATTCTCTCGGATTCAGGATCAATTTTAATATCGACTTGACTTTTATTGTCATTCGGCGGAACAAAATGCTCATGAGACTCAACCATCCCTTTTTCAGGGAGTGGTTCAGGGTTTGGAGGTTCAAACATAAATTCTGTTCCGTCATCTGCTTTCAGCATGTCGGTTTCGGGATTAAATCCTGTATCACCTGAGACCGCGATGGAAGCTGCTATGGCCGGGGATGTCAGAAAGGCCAGAGTCTCAGGATTACCATCATTTCTCGCCCTGAAGTTCCTGTTGAAAGTGGTGAATATACAGTTTGCTTCACCCTCCTCTATATCCCTTCTTTCCCATTGACCTATGCATGGGCCGCATGCCGAAGAAAGTATGAGGGCGCCTGAATCTGTCAGTATGTCCAGTATTCCATCCCTTTTTATTGTTTCATATGTTCTTGTGGATCCCGGTGAAAGGAGAAATGGTACTTTTACACTTACACCCTTTCTCTGTGCCTGAATGAGGACCTCTGCCGCGGCTGATAAATCAGCATAGGATGAATTGGTGCATGATCCCAGTAGTATTGCAGATACTTTTTTCGGCCATTCTTCGCCGGTAAGGGGGTCATTAAAATTTTCTATCTTCGTAATTCTGTCAGGTGTAAATGGCCCTGAATGAGCCGGTTTTATGGAATCCAGATCAATTTCCAGGACATTATGAAAGACCTTTTCAGGGTCGGAGAGGCATATTTCATCCTGATTAAATATATTTCTGAATTCACCTATTTGATCGGCATCCTCATTTCTTCCTACATTCATGAGATATGTTTCCATTGTATTGTCATGAACGAAGAGGGAGGAAGTGGCTCCCAGTTCGGCTCCCATGTTGGTTATGGTGGCCTTCTGGGTGACTGACAGGCTTTCCGCTCCCTCACCATAGTATTCAAAGATATGACCTGTTCCTCCCTTTACGCTTAACTGGTTCAGCATTTCAAAGATGACATCTTTAGCAGATGCCCAGCCCCTGAGACGCCCTTTGAGTTTTACACCGGTTACATAGGGAAGAGTCGTTTCCCAGTGAAGCCCTGCCATTACTTCCGCGGCGTCGGCACCCCCGACTCCTATGGCAATCATCCCTATTCCGCCGGCGTTTGGAGTATGGGAATCAGTGCCTATCATAAGCAGCCCGGGCATGGCGTAATTTTCAAGAAGCACCTGGTGTATTATCCCTGATCCCGGTCCCCAGAAACCTATACCGAATTTAGCTGCTGCCGATGCTAAAAAATCGTATATTTCTCTGTTTGTGACAGCAGCGTTTTCTAGATCCGTATCCTTACCCTCTATAGCGGTGATAAGGTGATCACAGTGTATAGTTGCTTCTACACAGCTTTTCTTTCTACCTGCCTGGATAAACTGAAGCATGGCCATCTGGGCGGTAGCATCCTGCATCGCCACACGGTCGGGATAGAGCCTTATCATATCACGGCCCGGAACAAGGTTTATGTCTGCCTGTTCTTTTGCCTGGTGGACATAAAGTATCTTTTCAGCATAGGACAGCCCTCTGCCGATCATTTTTCTTTTTTTATTGAGTATATTTTCCGCGGTTTCCCTGGAAAAAGTCTTTATCATTATTATTCCTTCTAATATAACTTTTCGATAGCCAAAGTTAACCTTGAAACACTGCACTGTCAAGAGTTGAAGAGGCGGAGCATGTTCCGGAAGTCAGATATCAGAGGTCAGTGACCCGTCCTGAAATAGGTTGACACAATATAAGAAGGAGGTCAGCCTATAAAGCTAATAGGCTAAAAAATTGGCCGTTAGGCTGTCATCCCCGCGTAGGCGGGAATGACAGTAGCCTCTGCTGTTCAATCTTAAATTTTGGATCTACTAAATAGTGATAAGGGGGAATAAATTTTATCTTGGCATAAGAAATACCTGGGTTATAATATATGATATTGTTAGACTATGTGCCAGGATCTCTATGATATAAATTTTTTTTCGGTGAGGAATTATGTTCGGTAAAAAAAGTAATGAAGACAATCATGACCACACTCATGACAACGATCATGCTCATACTCATGCTCATAACCTTGAGCTGGACCAGGCTCAGGAACAAGTGAAAGACGTTTTTAGAAACATACCCCTGGAGGTTCCCCTTATCCTTTTTGCCGCTCCGGGAAAAAACGATGTTTTTAGTGATGCCAACAGGCAGTTAATAAGGGCATTCAGGGAATTGTCACCTAAAATTGATTTAAAGGAATTTGGATTAAATCATGAGGAGGCCCAAAAAAGGGATATTGAATATTCCCCGACTCTTTTAATAGACCCTGATAATTTTAATATAAGGTGGTATGGCGCTCCTTTAGGTGAGGAGGCACGGACCTTCACAGAGGCCATTATGATGATTGGTTACGGTGAGACAAACCTTGGAAGTGAAGGGGGGAAAATTCTTAAAAGGATTGAGGGAAAAAGAGATGTTAAGGTATTTGTAAGCCCCACATGACCCTATTGCCCACAGCAGGCCGTAAATGCGCTGAAGGCAGCCATTACACGGCCTGACATTATTTCAGTTGAAATAATAGATATTCAGGCAAATCAGGAATTAGCAGAAAAATACAGTGCCCAGAGTGTGCCCCAGGTTTATGCCAACGAAAAACTGGTAGCAATGGGTGCCCAGTCCGAAGAATTGTTTATGCTGTCTCTTGATAAAATGGAGCAGCAGACTGTTTATATCCCGGACAATGATGCCGAAGAAATTGAAGCGGAGCTCGTCATTATCGGCGGAGGCCCCGCGGGTCTGACGGCGGGCATATATGGGGCACGGGCCGGACTTAATACAGTTATCATAGAGAGGGATACTCTTGGAGGGCAGGTTGCGAATACTCCAACTGTGGAGAATTTCCCCGGCCTGACCCAGGTCGGCGGAAAAGCCCTGGTAGATCTGATGGTCACCCACGCGCTTCAATATGTTAAAATATTTCCGGGTGAAGAAGTAATGAAGATCATCCCCGGCGAACCAATTACAGTTACTACAAACAGACGTCGTTTTATCACAAAAACAGTTCTTCTTGCCACGGGCGCGGCACACCGGAAGTTGAATGTTCCTGGAGAAAACAGCCTTTCAGGAAGAGGTATCAGTTATTGTACCACATGTGACGGGCCATTGTTCAAGGGGAAAAAGGTGATTATTGCAGGCGGCGGTGACAGCGCGGTTACAGAGGCACTTCATTTGAAAAATATCGGTGTTGATGTGACCATAGTACATCGGAGAGAAAAACTGAGAGCTCAGGATCATTTAGTAAAGAATTTGTCTGCTAACCGGATTCCGGTTATGTACAATACTGAAATTAAGGAAATAAAGGGGATAGGCAAGGTTGAAGGAGTTGAGCTCTTTGATAATATAAATAATGAAACAAAAACCATGGATGTTGATGGTATGTTTATTTCCATTGGCTACACACCCTCGGTTGAACTGGCCAGGGATATTGGTGCCGAGATTACCGATGAAGGATATATAAAGCGTGATTCACATCACAGAACTAACATAAAAGGAATCTATTCCGCTGGAGATGTGGAAGGCGGGTACAAACAGATTGTTACAGCGGCGGGACATGGGTCGGAGGCAGCCCTGGCGATTTTTGAAGACCTGGTAAATCCTTACTGGAAGAAGGATGATTAATAATTCCTGAGCCAATTATATTCAATATCTATATTTATCCCCCTGCTGTATTTATTCCTGAAAAACATGAAGAAAAGGGTTTGCTGAATAATTTTTTCTTCTGAGTGGAGTATTCAAACTATTATCATTGACTCATATTCTTGGATAATCGGTGACAAAAAATAAATAAGCCTTACTTTGATTATGTAATATCAAATAAAGGAGGTCTTCATATGTCGACATATATAATAATAGGGAACGGTGTGGCTGGCACTACGGCGGCTGAGAATATAAGAAATAATGACGAGAAGGGTGAAATCATAATCCTTACTGATGAAAAACTTCCTTTTTATCATAGGATAAGACTCAATGAATACATAAGCGGAGATTTAAACGAAAAGGGTCTCATGGCCAAGAAGGAAAACTGGTATGAAGATCAAAATATAGACTTGAGACTTGGTACTAAAATTGTCGGTGCCGATTCCGAACGTAATATGGTTGTGACTGAAAGCAGTGAAGACCTGTTTTATGATAAGCTTCTGATTGCCACGGGAAGCCATTCATTTATACCCCCTATAGAAGGATCAAATACCAGGGGGGTTTTTTCCATCCGTGATATTGCTGATGCCAGGAACATTGTAGAGTACTCAAGAGATTTACAGGATGTTGTTATTATTGGAGGAGGACTTCTTGGACTTGAGGCAGGAAATGCGTTTCGCAAAATGGGTAAAAATGTAACCGTAGTTGAATTTTTCCCCAGACTTTTACCCAGGCAGCTTGATGTAGATGGCGCCCAGAGGCTTCAGGCTATTATGGAAGGAATGGGATTTTCCTTCAGGCTTGGAGCGAAGACGGAAAAAATAGATGGAGAAGACAAGGTAACCTCTGTCCACCTTGAAGGTGGTGAAACTCTGAATGCACAGATGGTAGTGATCTCCGCGGGAGTCAGGCCTAATATGGAATTAGCCGAATCACTGGGACTCGATGTTGACAAGGGAATAAAGATCAATGATCACCTTTTGACAAATAAACCTGATATATACGCTGCAGGTGATGTAGCGGAATATAATGGCATGCCTTATGGGATATGGCCTGCTGCAATGGAGCAGGGTAAGATAGCAGGCATAAATATGGCGGACGGAGAAATGCTCTATAACGGTACAACAATGGCAAATACATTAAAAGTTGTAGGCATTGACCTTGCTTCCGCAGGTAACATTGATGCTGAAAACGAGTATGAGTCAAGAGAGCAAACGGATGATGATACTTATAAAAGGATTGTCTTGGATGATAATAGGATTATCGGTTGCATAATGCTTGGAGACACAAAGTCTTTTAATAAAGTGACAGGGCTTATGAAGGAAAAAAAGGATGTCTCCAGCTTAAAAGATGAAATATTGAAAGAGGATTTTGATTTCAGCAGGTTGTAAGTCGATCAAGCTTTCAGCTGTCAGCAAAGACTGGTTCAGGGTTTGATGACCCGGCACATGATGCTGGGTGCTCGAATGCTAGGTGGCATGGTGTCATCCCCGCGAAGGCGGGGATCCATTTTATATAACCAGAAAAAAATGGATTCCCGCCTTTGCGGGAATGACGTATAGCCCTGCTTTGAATCATAAATCCATTAAATCTGCTAAATCCTGTCTAATAGGCTTTTTGAAGATTTTCATCCGACAGAATAAACAGAACGAAGGTGGTTATGTTTTGGATGTAAATACCAATGGAGGGCAGTTATCCATACTCACTCTAAAAACCCATCACGTTTTCTTGTAGAAAACATGGGTCTTTTACCAAAAGGCCCTGTTCTTGATGTGGCAATGGGTGATGGACGAAATGCCGTATATCTTGCATCAAAGGGGTTTCAGGTAGAAGGGATTGATGTCTCTGAGAAGGCGATTGATGACGCGAAAAAACTGGCCCATGACAATAATGTGAAAATAAATACCCATATTGTTGACCTGGAAAAGGACACGTTTATTGAAGAAAACAGGTATGATGTCATTATCTGTTTCAATTTTCTTCAACGATCCTTGATTCCTGCTATTAAGGAAGGCCTTCGACCCGGTGGTTTGATTGTCTATGAAACATATATTATTGACCAGGCCCGGTTCGGCAGGCCCACAAACCCGGAGTACCTGCTTAAACATAACGAGCTCCTTGATTTGTTCAAAGACTTCCGGTGTTTAAGATATCACGAAGGAATTTATGCTGATAAAAAGGCAGCCGCCGGAATAGTCGCGGAAAAACATTAGGAGTACAATATGAAAATAGGAATAATACGTTGTGATGAACACAGTAACAGCTGCGCTGGATATGGATGCTTCCCTGCGATACAGAACAGGACCGGTGCATTTGAAGGGTATGATGCGGTTGAACTGGTAGGATTCGATACCTGAGGGGGTTGCGGCAGGGGCAAGACTGATAAAATTCTTGCAAGGGCAACGCGACTCAAGGAGAGGGGAGCTGAAGCCATTCATTTCGGGAGCTGCCTCACGGGGCCGTGTCCCTTCAGGGATTTATACAGAGAATCTCTGGAAAGAGAGATTGAAATTCCCGTAAAGTTCGGAACCCATACCGTAAAAAAGAAGTAAGAAATTCAGGAGGAGAAAATCTGGAGGTCTTCTTATCTTAAGTTTTCCTGAAACACAAACTGTAAACCATAAACCAAAAAGGTAATGACATGGATAAAGAAATCAAAAGGACGTTTACAGAAAAATGGGAAAAATATTTTCCGGGGAACGAATTGCCTGTTGTCTGTTATTACTCCGATATACTCGATGATGTTGAATATAAGGACGCTCCTGAAAAAAATAATGGACTCACCTGTATTTTCAGCCAGCTGGCGACTGTTCGAAGGGGAAAGGCACGGGCATTCAACAAGGATAATTTAGGCTGTTTCGGCGCAGTGGATATGCTTGGATTTTCTGATTCCAGGACCGATGAAGAAATTAAATACAGCATGGACTTTCTGGTTAAGGAAGAAAAATTTTATTCCTCGGAAGAACAGATCATAGAATTTTTTACAAAATATCCATCCGTTCCTGCCAGAGGTAAATACATTGTTTTTAAACAATGGGATCTATTGACTGATATTGATCAACCGCTTGTTGTTTCATTTTTCTGTAAACCTGATGCTATCGGCGGGTTACATGCCCTGGCCAACTATGACTCAATGACGCCTCACGCGGTTATTTCGCCTTTCAGCTCCGGTTGTGATTCCCTGGTGGGTTTTCCCATGAGAGAACTTGAATCTGACAATCCGAAAGCGGTTCTGGGGATATTTGATCCATCCGCTCGAATCTGTCTCAAACCTGATCTTATGTCATTTTCAATCCCATGGCCGAAATTTACAGGCATGATGGAAAATATGGATAAATGCTTTTTAACTACGGATCTCTGGCAAAGCATTTGCCGGCGTATGAAAAAATCAAAACAAGGCTAACCTGAATATAATGCAGTCGTATTTTTTCCCTTCTGCTATCCCCTGGAGTCATCTTGAGCCCAGGGGATTTTTTTTAGATATGCTTTAGTTATATTTCAACTGATCACGGTTTTTTCTTAATTCCCGGCTGTTTGGGCATAGGGCCCTGGAAGTCTGACATCTTAAGATGAGTCAGCGTATGAACGTAGCGCAGCTTGCCGTTTTCCAACCGGAACAGGTGACTATCCGCTGCACCGCTGCCGCCCCCGCCAAAGGTGCAGTACACTACAACTGAACCTATAACCTCATCCACAACGAAACGGCGGCTGGTGATATTCACACCGGCTGGTACGCCAACCTCGCAGCTGTCATTGGGTGATTCTTTGCCGTCTTTGCCTGTGTATGCTCCACCTTCGACACGGACACATGGGAATCCCCATGGCACAAGATCAATTTTCCCCTCCAGGAATGCGTCCAGGTAAGCGTTTGCTGCTGAAACAAGAGTTCCACGGGAATCACGTTTTTCAGCGGGGATGGGTCCCCAGTCCTCCATGGAGGAATACTTTAGATAGGCATCGGCATCAAAAAGCCAGTAGCCTGTTGTTGTCCAAATGGTTTCCAGCTCCGCGATCAAACCATGATTGACGCGCATGCGTGTTCCAATGACATAGGGCTTTTCCTTGGTCGTAACGATTACCTCGGTAAAGGTTTGGCAGGAATCCGTATCAAACAGACTTTGATGAAACCTTATATTCATAGCCTCATTGACTATGCCTTTTTTAATATCAGCAAAGGCAATGTTCTCCTGATAACTCACACCCGTCGATAAAGGCAAAATGGAAATATCGCCCTTGGTCTGGGCCTGGATGTATAAGTCGACTGCCCGTTTTAATCCTCCCCGTGTACAGGAAATCTCTCCCGGTGCGGGGCCCTGGGCGAAGCTGGTTAAGGGAAGGATCAGTATACAAAAAAACACAACCCACATAAAAGTAGTACGTCTCATTGAACTCCTCCTTGTTTAAATTTTAATCAATATCTATTTTCTCTGCTACTAGCAACAAGCTACAAACTCTTTAAAACCGTCACCATTAATTATTATCCATATCATCCAGATCTTTAAAACGGCCAATCTGCTGATCCTGTAATTTTTCAACATCGTTTTCCATCTTTTTCATCTGGTCCACTTTTTTCTTCCCGGCAAATTCTTCTACTGTGTCATCAACTGCTTCACGTGTATCAGATCCTTTGCATCCGGTAAAAAGGAAAAGAGTCACAAAAAAGATTATTAATATTCTATATAAATAATATTTTAAATGAATCATCTGTTTCTCCTTGTTATTAAATGATGTGTAAAGGGGAATTCAGCGATATTAACAAAATAACAAATAATTAACAATTAACCCCGTTAGAGGTTAAAAACTATATGCTGTACATTTACACTAAAAATCAAAAAGGGCAGCCGATTATATAATGGATTTAAATTTTCTAACTCTAACGGGGTGAACTATAAACCATTTTAAATCTTGAATCTTGAATTCAATTGCTTATAATAAACTAACGTATTTTACACCTTTTGTCTTCAGGTTTTTAAGAATTTAAAAAAAATATTTAAAAACAGAACAAGACGGGAATCACGCGCTGCAAACAATGAACTCTTTCTAAAGCCTAAATCAACCGGATGAATTCACCATATACCACAATTAACAGTAAAGGATGGAAATATGGCTAGAAAAAAGATAGATGATAATATAAAAAAAGGAATTATAGGCGCCCACAAAGAAGGCCTGACACAAAAGAAAATAGCTGAGAAATTTGGTATCAGCACCACAAGCGTAAGCAGGATAATTAAGTCCCATGCTTCAGGAAGTCACCAGCCAAAGGGAAAAAAATCCAAAAATAAATCAGAAAGACTACGGAGAATAGAAGCGGTTGAGAAAAGAATCCTGCAGCTTGAAGAAAAAATAGATTCGTTTATAGCGAAGTGGTAAATTTTTAATTATAGTGTCCCGCTTGAAGATGGCCGAAACCCCTCGCCTTCAGGAGCCTGTCCTGCATAGCAGAAGGGTACTATGGAGGATTGAAAAAAATGGTATATTCGCGAAGCGACTAGCCGTTCAGAATTGCAACCACGATTAGAAAAATACAATAGGTTGTGGATTCCGTGGTCGAACCACGGAATGACATAATCTGATACCACGGAATACACTCTCCTGTCATTCCGCGACCCCGCATCAAGTGCGGGGCAGGCTTTGATCGCGGAATCCATGGTTTTAATTTCTGGGCTAAATAACAAATGACGGTGGAGGCAATAAGACGTCTAAATATTTTTCCTAGGATGATTGATTATATTCAACTAGTTTTGAGTCCATTGTATCGTTAGAAAATAAAAAATCAGAAATTGTTATTTACTAAGCTGTCGTTGTTTTTTAAAAAAAAATCAAAGGATTTATCAACCATGTACGTCTAATGGATAAACGGAAAAACTCCATATGGATGACTACTCTGACATTGAGCTGATTGATCTTGCTGTTAAAGGGAATGAAAATGCCTTTGAAAGTCTTATACAAAGGCACTATCTCGCGGTATATCATTTTTCCTTCAAATGGTGCCGGGTAAAGGAAGACGCGGAAGAAATCACACAGGAAGTGTTTATTAAGCTGACCGGTAAGTTGAAAACATTCAAACAAAACTCATCCTTCAAAACATGGCTTTTCCGTATAATAATCAATACAGCTAAAGATTATTACAGGAAGAATTCTACCAGGAACCTGTACGAGACAGCCTATAAGAACGAGTATTCCGGTGGTAATCCCGGCCATTTAAGGGAAGATAACAGCGAGGCAGAACGTTTATATTACCATATTGACAAGCTGCCGGATAAGCAAAAGGCCGCGGTAATGCTGGTGATGTCTGAAGGGTTAAGTCATAAAGAGGCCGCGAGAGTACTTAATTGCCGTGAAAAAACAGTATCCTGGAGGATACACCAGGCCCGCAACAGGTTAAAGGCTGCTCTTTCCAGGGGGAATTAAAATGGAAGATAAAGAAATAAAAAGACTGTTAGGAAATATAGAGATACCTGAACCGGGAAAGGAAGCCCGAGAAAAAACCGTAGAATCAGCAATGACAGAGTTCAGGGCCCGGCAAAGAAAAAAAATCAAAGGATTTTCATGGATCGGTCGTCTAACTGGTCAAAAACATAAAGGAGGACTTTCCATGACCAGACCGATCCGAATAGCAGCAGGATTAGCGGTATGTTTTACCGCCGTGATAATTACAGCTTCTATACTGATTCCTCAATTCTCATCTTACCGCCATAGATCGGAAAGACCAGCATTTGAACCAGGATCGGCGCCAATGCAGGCAACTGAAAGCGGGAGCGCAGGGCAAGAGAGGCCTGTGACAATGGCCGCACCTTCCGAAGTTGAGGAAAGCCGTAAGATTACACCGGTTATAGAAACTGATAGCGGAAGCTCGGGACAAATGAAACTGGAAGAGGTAACCGTGGCCGATTTATCTGCAACTCCTGAAAGGGATAAGATTGCACAGCAAAGAGCAGACAGGGAAAAAGGGAAGGTTGAATACCAACTCAAAGTTGCTTCACCGGAATTTGCAGAAGCTGAAAGAAAGGTTCAAGAATTATACAAAACTGCCCCGGAAAGACTGGAGAGAGAACGGCAGGCCCGGGTTGGGCCCGTAGGGACCTTATATGGGCGCGGGACCACAGCCGAAACCATCAACATTGCCAAGAAAGCAGATAAAATTGACCGGTATGCCTGGCAAAACCAGGAATATACAGGCCGTGATAAATTTGAGGAATTCACGCCTAATCCCGTAAAGCTAGCTTCTGAAGAACCCGTATCAACCTTTTCCATTGACGTGGATACTGCGGCATATTCCTTCGTAAGAAGAGCAATAAATAATGGTCATCTACCCCAAAAAGATTCGGTCCGGGTTGAGGAGATGATTAACTACTTTGATTATAAATATCCACTTCCCGAAGATAAAAGGAAACCATTCAAGCCGACTGTCGCAGTGTTCCCGACTCCCTGGAACCCGGATACAAAACTTCTGCACATAGGCATAAAAGGATTCGATATCAAACAGGAAGATAAACCCCGCTCCAACCTGGTATTCCTGATCGATGTTTCAGGATCCATGAACAGCCATGATAAGCTGCCGCTGTTAAAAAACAGTCTTAGAATGCTTGTTGACACGCTCGATCCGGATGATACCGTTGCCATGGTTGTGTATGCCGGTGCCACGGGGACTGTCCTGGAAAAAACAGAGATAAAAGATAAAGGAAAGATACTCTCCGCCATCGATCGTCTCCAGGCCGGCGGATCAACGGCCGGCGGAGCCGGAATTCGCCTGGCATATTCACTGGCAGAAACAAACATGGACCCGGAAGCCCTGAACCGGGTGATCCTCGCCACAGACGGTGATTTTAATGTTGGCATCCGTGATCCCCAGGTACTTCAAGATTTTGTTGAGAGAAAACGTAACCAAAACATCTATCTTTCCGTGCTGGGCTTTGGCCAGGGAAATTACAATGACGCCCTTATGCAAAAACTGGCCCAGAACGGCAATGGCAACGCCGCCTATATCGACACCCTGAATGAAGCAAGAAAAGTACTTGTGGATGAAGTAAAAGGAACTCTTTTTACCATAGCAAAAGATGTTAAGATACAGGTCGAGTTCAATCCATTAAAGGTGGCTGAATACAGGCTTATCGGTTATGAAACACGAATGCTTAAGAGAGAAGATTTTAATAACGATAAGGTGGACGCGGGAGATATCGGCTCAGGACACAGTGTTACGGCAATATATGAAATTACGCCCGTTGGAAGCAATGCACGCCTGGTTGATGACCTTAGATACAGTTCAAAAACGGAACCGGTTGTCAATAATGTCAAAAGTAAAAGTTCCGAATATGCTTTTCTGAAGATAAGATATAAACTTCCGGATGATGACACCAGTAAACTTATAAGTACCGGAATAGACAGTGAATATGAGTACTCCGCTTTATCGGCCAGCCCGGAGGAATCCCGGTTTGCGGCTGCTGTTGCAGCTTTTGGACAGCTGCTGAGAGGTGATTCTTATATGGGGCAATATGACTATGATGATATTATTGACCTTGCCCGCGGCTCAAGGGGAGAAGATTTTTTCGGTTACCGAGCGGAGTTTCTTAACCTTGTCAGGCTGTCAAAAACCGCCGCAGCCATGGGAGAGCGTTAATTCCGGTCAAAATCAGTTCAAATCATGCTAACTGTTTGAAATGCAATGATATTTACCCGATATTCTCCTGTAATATCGGGTAAACTATTTTATGTGAATTCACACTTCGATAGCTATTTATCCCGGCAGACATAATGAACCGTTAGTCTTTAAATAAAATGAATATTAAAAAAATCGAATAAATTTAAATATTCGGTGTCTAATGAAATAAGAAGTCATAAAATTTTGTACAACATTGCCTTTTACAGGAGGGCTTACATACCTCTAAGAAAGGAGAATAGCTATGAAGACTATAATCATGGTACTTATTTCATTAGTTATGGCGACAGGACCACTGTACGGTCAGACACCGGATCCTCCTCCGCCCATACCCGCGGAAGAGCAGCCCGAGGTGCTGACACGGGGACCGGTGAATGAAGCCTTTGCTCAACCGGTAAGCATGGAGGAAGATGACGGTTTTATAGCACCAGAAGCACCGCCTGCGGACATTGAGGAAGTTCCGCCGGAAGAAGAGCCGGTGGGTGAACAGTTTGCATGGATCCCGGGTTACTGGGCATGGGACTCGGACAGGGATGAATATATATGGATTAGCGGGTGCTGGCGGGCTGTCCCTCCCGGAAAATACTGGGTTCCGGGTTACTGGACCGAGGTGGAGGACGGCTGGAGATGGGTGGCGGGATTTTGGGCCCCTGTGGGCAATGAGGAGATAGAATATTTGCCGGCGCCGCCTGCTGTTGCTTACATTGAACCTGTGACAACGGTCCCTGATAAAATATGGGTGTCGCCCTGCTGGTATTGGTCTCATGGCCGTTATACTCTGAGGTCAGGCTACTGGATCGCGGCCAGAGAGGACTGGGTATGGGTTCCGTCACACTATGTCTGGACTCCACGCGGCTACGTATTTGTGACCGGACACTGGGATTACCCCTTTCATCGCCGTGGAGTATTGTTTGCACCGCTGCATTTCCCGGGACATACCTACAGGCGGGTGGGTTTTTCTTGCTCACTCAGCATTGTCATAGATATCGGCAACCTTGAGTTTAGCCTTTTCACCCGGCCGAAATACCGCCACTACTACTTCGGTGATTACTACGACAGCTTCTATATTGGTATAGGAATTTTTCCGTGGTTTGAGTGCGTGACCCGGCACACCTGGTATGATCCGATTTATCTGCATGACCGCTGGCGGCATCGAAAGGATAAACCGCACTGGCGGCAGCATGAACGGCTTGAATACGCGCGCCGCAGGGCAGACAAAAAACTTCGGCCGCCCAGAACGTATCGCGAGTTGGAGCGAAAGATAAATAAGGTGACGAAATCAAGGAGGAAGAGCTTTGAGGTAGCTGCCCCGATGAAGAAATTTGTTGAAAAGAAGATTACAAAGATCAAGTTCAGGAAGCGTAAACTGGAAGATCGGAAGCAGGTATCGAGGCATGTCTGGGAGAGAAATAAAAGCAAATCGTCTGTAACTGTTCGTAAGACTGATCGACCCGTGAAGAAAAATGTTTCAGCTACTGTACAAAATGTGAGTATTGTTAAGAAATCCCTGCAGAGTAAATCTGAGGCAGCCGCAAAGATGAAGAGATCATCTGAAATAAAGACAATCACGCCCAATTTCCAAAAGCACAAACCGAAAGCTCAAAGTCAGGTATCAAGGCGCGCCGATCATGCTCCAAAAAATACCGGTGCGAGAAGTCAAAGGAAATCACTTGAAGCAGTTCCTGATGCTAACCGGACGGAGATGAAAGTCGTTTCACAGGTGGAGCTTAAAAGGCCGGATTTAAAAACACGGGCAAAAAGGGAATCTTCTCGTCCGGAACATACGCGCTTAAGTGAAGTGAAGGAACGCGATCGAAAGGGGTCAATGATTTCACACACACAGGTGAAACCTCTAAATGTATCACGGCGTGAACAAAAACAGGATAAGCCAAGCAGTGTTAAGGTTAAATCCTCACCGGTGGTCCATAAAAAGAAAAGCCGGTCCTCTCCGAAAAAGCAATCACCTCGAACGGTTGAGGAACAGGAGGAACAAAAGAAAATTAAAAGGGGGATAAAACTCCCTTAAACAATGAGCGTTGAGCAATGAACAATTATTAATTAACCCTCTTAAATGCTACTTCGCAGACCGCTGTGCGGATTTAACAGGGTGACCAATTAACAATGATCATTTATCAATTATCAATGACCAATGAGCAATAAGAAATGATCAATTTTTACGCTTTACCTCCATTCGTCGATGGAGACACTTATTACATGGTGAAAATCACCTCCGGACCAGTAGGTATTGGTGCCCCCTCCGGTTATGATAATTTCAATGGGAGTAGAACTTCTTGGGAAATTAACCGACGGATTTACCGGCGTACCTAATACTATATTATCTTTAAAGCGTGATATCGGGATAACTCCCTTTTCCCCAAGCTTCAGATAAGAGGCGTAGGGCTCTATTCCTTCTTTAGCCTTCTTAAATTCTTCCTCCCTATTTTGCCAGTACAGCCAGGCGGGTGTTCCTGTGTTCTCGGCAAGATAATCGGCGAAGCTTTTCTTTGACTTGAAACCTGCAGACAGCACATCAGCCGCGACAGTGGGGTCCATAATGATGGTAGCTCCGGATACTGTTGTTGAGAAGAAATGCTCCAGCCATCCACGGATGACTTCATGGCTTGGTGTAGAAGTAAACCAGGCAATATCATTAAAACTCCATCCTCCAAAGATACTGACCACACTCTCCGAGTGTTTGAAGCCCTTTTGAACATGAAGCGGATCCCAGCCGGCAGGTAATCCTTCTTCATTTTCAGGAAAGCACATATTACCGTAATTCAGGGGATTCCCCTGGCTCCCCATGTAAGTCTCTCCAATTGTCCCTGATCCGCCCAGGTTCCGGGATATCAATGTCCAGCATCTTCCGATTGTGGAATTTGCCCTGTTCAGGGGGCTCATTGCTCCAACACCCGCGTTCATTTCCAATTCCTGAACAATGGGCCCGTTAAACAATGCCATCCTGGCATAGGAAGAAGTGGAACTGACCAGCGATGTGGCGCCCGTGGAAGCTATCGCAAGGATTGCGGGGAAGTATTCGGGCCTGGCTCCGGACATCACGGCATTGACTGCGACCATCTCAACCGTATATTCCCATGCTTCATGGGGTGTGCTTGCAGCCATACTCCCCACTATTTCATCAGGATTGCGGCTTGTAGCTTCCAGCATTTCATCAACCCTTGCTCTGGTAGGGAGTACAATAGGAAGCCCGTCGGTCAGGTTGTTCTCATAGAAGTATTTTTCTAGATTTTCAATAGTGTCAGGATCAAGAAATCTCCTTCTCGATTCTCTCGGAAGAAACCCGGTCCCTTTATCCTTATCGGAAACCGGCATGGTTAGCCCTGATACTATTTCCTCCAGAATCGGCACCCCTGTTAAAGGATCCTTACCTTCCAGGTACACACGGCACAGCTCAGCAGGCCGATCCGTAACAGGATGCGGTGTGTAGACCATCCGCATATTCGGGATACCTCTTTTAAAAGCCATGGATGTTACCAGGTCCTGAAATCTTCGTGTGATGACTGGTACCGTGGGAATCCCCATACTTTCCAGCATTACGCTATGGCCGACGACCGCCGGTGAACATGTGCTTCAATGCCCTACTGTCACTATAGCCCCGGCTGCTTTTTCTTTAATTTCAGACCATAGTTTCGGATCGTCATCCATGTAACCGCCGAATTTATCCTTCAAAACCCAGTTGGTTTTCGGGTATTTTTCCTGAAGTATTTCAGCCAGCGTTTCTACAAATTCTCTGGTTCGGGGAAATTTTGTGTTAACTATATAAATGGTTTTCCCGCCCAGTTTGTCAGGACGATCCGCCATTGGGATCTGTTTTATAGCGGGCTTAATTCCCACCGGATTCATCACAATAATTTTTTTGTCAGGAGTTTGCGCGAAAACCGAAAAAAAAGCTGATGTGATAAAAACAGCCAGAGTGAAATAACCTATCCGTTTCTTCATTCCATTTCTCCTTTTTTATGCAGTATGTTCAGGTTTCAGGATTCTATATAATGTATCTATCTATGTCAAAATTGGAACAATGAACAGTAGGCTAAAGTGGTTTAGGCTGCCGCCTTCGCCAAAGGCTTCGGCGGGCCAGGGAAGGCTGAAGGGATTACTTAAGCCTGGTAGATTTTCATTTGTTTTCCTAACAGCCTGATAGACTTCAGCCTGACAGTCTAAATCAAACCTCTTGAATATTGAACCCTTTTGGGTATAATCATTTGCTGCATTTTCTTCTTTCGTCTATATTAATAACAAAGTAAAATAAAACGTAATAAAGCAGGAGTCACCTACTACTGACAACAAACAGCTAACTCCTTAAAAAGTTTGTGAAAAAGGGGACGTTTGTGCAATGAGATATCGGTGTATTCTCAGCACGGACGTCTCCTCAGAATATAAAAAGAAAGGTGCTGGCAGGTGAATATAACGACCAAATTCAGTATGATTTTGATCTGCGTGTTAGTATCGTTGATCTTTCCAATGCAGTGCATCGCATCAGATCCCCAACCATTAACGGCCAGGTCTTTCAGCACACTACCAAAGAACAAAAATGTTCGCATATCTCCGGACGGGAAAAAGATAATTTATGCCCAGAATGTAAAGGAAAGCACAGTGCTGGTAAGCCATAATCTTGGCGCAGGCAAAGTTACACCTCTTGCTGTAGCGGACAATGAAAAGCTCAAGTTTCGGTTCGCATTATGGGCCAATAACGATACAGTTCTATTCAGTATCGTTATACCGGATTACCGCTCAGGAGTTCCTACCATGGAGACAAGACTCATGGTCAGGAAAGCGGATGCCAGTGAAGATATGGCGGCACTGGTCAAGTCCGGAATGCTGCGTACCGGAAACCAGGATTATTTTTCCCAATTTCAGGACAATATCATAAGCCTGCTTCAGGATGATCCGGAGCATATTTTAATGGGAATTGATCTTGAGAAACCAGGCCTGGATACAGTCTACAAGGTTAACCTGAACACCAGAAAGATGAAGAAAGTGCAGCCCTATAAAGAAGATGTACGTGATTGGAGCGCTGACCAGCAGGGCCGTATAAGGGTAGGGACAAAATTTAACCCATTTACTACGAGTCTATCCATTCTTATATATGACCTGGACAAAAAAGAGTGGAAGGAGGCATGGAAAACAAAAGTCTTGTCTGAAGTTCCTCCTGTTACCCCCATAGGATTTGGAAAAGACCCCGAAATTCTCTATGTCAGGGCGGATCACAATGGCAGAAAAGCCATATTCAAAGTTGATATCAGAAAAGATGATCTGCCAATGGAACTGGTAGTCAAGGATGACAAATATGACATCAACGGGAGCCTGATCCACAGGCGAAAAACAAGGGATGTCGTAGGCGTTTACCATGGTGAAGCGGATGGTGCCAGAATTTACTGGGACGAATACATGAAGAAATTTCAGGAGTCCGTTGATAAGGCTCTACCTGATACAATTAATTACCTTGTAGACTTCAGCAAAGACGAACAGCGTTATATAGTTTTCAGTACAAACGACACGACACCGGGAAAATATTATCTGGGAGACCTGGACCGAAACACCCTTGAACTTATCGCGAATGACTATCCTCAACTGGAGGGAAAACTTCAGGGCAGTAAAAAAATAACCTATATTGCGCGTGATGGTAAAACAATAGAGGGTTACCTTACTTTGCCAGCAAAGCATGAGCCCGAAACACCATATCCCGCTGTGATTTATCCGCATGGCGGTCCAATGGCACGGGATTACCAGGACTTTGATTACTGGGCGGAATTTTTTGCCAGTAAGGGCATTGCGGTGCTTCAGCCCAACTTTAGAGGTTCTTCAGGTTATGGCAGAGAATTTGAAAACGAAGCGTTGCAGAGTTTCGGGCTTGCCATGCAGGATGACCTCACGGATGCCGCAAACTGGCTAATAGAACATAAACTGGCTGATCCCGAACGTATTGCAATCGCGGGCAGCAGTTATGGCGGATATGCTGCCCTTATGGGGGCGGTAAAGACGCCTGATCTGTTCAGGTGTGCCATCAGCTTTGCCGGTATCAGTGATCTTCTCATGCTCCTTAAATCACAGCAGGCTTATTTAAACTATGGTGTGGTACGAAAACAGATTGGTACGGACAGAAAAAAACTTAAAGCTGTTTCTCCCATCAACCATGTTGATAAAATAAAAATTCCGATCCTGCTGGCACATGGTGACGCGGACCGAATAGTGCCTGTTGAGCAGAGTAAAAAAATGGCAAAGCAGCTGAAAAAAAAGAAAAAGATATATACCTATATCGAACTTGAACATGGCGACCATGGTCTTGGTCTTCAAAGGAACAGGCATAGGTTTTTCAGTGCTATGGATGAGTTTTTAGATAAATATCTACTCAATTGATAAGGATTACGTTTTTATTTATTAAGGCGTAAAATATACTTTTTAAAAAGCTATAAACCATTAACGTTGGGGCTGAAGCTGTTTAGGCTGAAGGCTGAAGAAACGAGCGAGGCCCCTTGTATCCTTTAACTTAATTTTCTAACAACCTAAAAGACTTCAGTCTAATAGTGGTTTTATATATTGAATTTGTTTTAATCATTGTTTGCCCTGTTAAATCCGCACAGCGGGCTGCGAAGCAGCATTTGACAGGGTGAATTGTTAATTGTTTATTGATAATTGTTTAACCGGGAGAGACTTGCCATGAATATGACCGGCATATGGATTTCAGCAGTAATGATTTTAGTAGTACTTTTATTCGCGTGTCAGCCTTTTAATTCCGATCAGGGTACACAGGGTGTCACTCTAAACCTTCTCAATCCGAGGGGTGAGATTACTCTGCCGCCTGTTTCAGCACCCAGCAAAAGGATTTCCGATTTGAAAGGTAAAACAGTAGGTCTTTACTGGAATGAAAAGCCCGGCGGGAACCACTTCTGGAACGGTATCGAGACTTTGATGAAAGAAAAACTGCCGGACACTGATATTATACGCTATTCGGGTGCATTCGACCTTGGTGATGAGCTGGCAGCCAGGATGGCAAAGGAGACGGACGCGTTCCTCTATGGCGTCGGGGATTGAGGTTCCTGCACATGGGCCGGCGTGTCCGGCTTTTACAGGGTGGAAAAACTCGGGAAACCCGGGGTTTATGTATGCACTGACAACTTTGTCCATGACGCGGAATCTGCGGCAGAAGACGTTGGCATGCCCAGAGCACGAATTGTAATCGTAAAGGCTGCGGAATATTACAGGCTAAGGGGGACGGATGAGGAAATCATACCTGTCGCGGAAGTGGTCATTGATGAACTTATAGATGGACTGAAACGTCCTTTAACAGAAAAGGAAGCAAGCACGGACCCTGAAAAGGAAGATCTCGGGCCTACCACTGTTTCCGCTGAGACCTATGCTCTGGCCATGGAAAAATTCAATGATATCTACCTTGGCAGACAGTGGGGAGACGGCTTAACTCTGGTACCTACGACAAAGGAAGCGGTAGAAGTAATGCTTGAAGGAACAAGCCGTTCTCCTGATGAGGTTATTGGTACAGTGGCGCCAAAAAACGGTGCTGCCACTATTGAAAAGATTGCTATCAATGCCGTGATGGCCGGAGCAAAGCCGGAATATCTGCCTGTGATAATTGCTGCAATGGAAGGTATTACTGATCCCGATTATGATGACCTTCACGTACTTACTTCAACCGGGTCCTTCAACTTCGCCATAATGGTGACAGGGCCAATAGCGAAGGAGTTAAGCATCAATTCCGGCATAGGGTTCCTGGGCTACGGGTGGCAGGCTAACAGCACCATCGGGCGCGCAGTGCAGCTTGCCATGATCAACATCGGCCGGTTATGGCCCGGTATAAATGATATGGCCCTTGTCGGCCGCCCGTCAAAGCAGTTCTATGTGTTTGCCGAGAACCAGGATTTCAGTCCGTGGCCTCCTTTCCATGTTACCCAGGGATTCAAAGCGGAAGACAGCTGTGTGACGGTTTCCTCCGTGATAGGCCTGTCAAGAGAACTGCTGGGAGGGGGAGCTGTCGCAACATGGGCACCGGAGGATATATTTAATAGTGCTGTCAATATGATGCTTGAGGCACGCTGGGGAATGGCTACCTGGAAGCGGGGCAGCTCGAATCCGGGCCCCTTTAAGTATATCCTGTTTTTCGAGCCTGTACTGGCCATGGAATTGAGTAGACAGGGGCATACACGGGCAAGTCTACAAAAACTCCTGTATGATCGCGCTACTATCCCCTATGAAGAACTCACGCCCGGTGAGATCGCCAATGTTCAGCCCAGGATCGATTCAGGAGAGATCCCCGAAGACCGTGTTTATGTTTTCAAAGATGCTCTAAAGCCGGGAGGCAGGATACCGATCATTAACAGACTCGAAGATATTCGTATTGTGGTTGCCGGTGGGATTCCCGGTTATTCTTTCGGCATGAGTTTCTGGAGAGAGGGCCTGTATGCACCCACGTCCGATCAAACAAAATTGATCCGTGGGGCAACTATTACAAAGGCTGGCCGGTAAGCTCTTCATTCACTTTAAACCGTGAACCATAAAAAATAGGCTGAAGCAGGTTAGACTGCCGCCTTCGCCAAAGGCTTCCGCCGTCGTTTCAGCTATGGCGGGACAAGTCGGCGTGCCAGGAAAGACTGAAGGAAAGTTGGCGAACCTGATAGTATTAGTAATTAGCACCACCAGCAAAACTGATGGTGCTAATTAACTCTTCAACTAACTAAATATCGTTGGGGCTGATTTCCTTTTAGTCCGACTCTTTTTCACACCGGAAAATTTCCGCTGAGAACTTCTTCTCCTATTGGAACTACCTTTATCATTAGACGATGGTGATTCATAATTGAAAGTAGATAAGACCCGCTCTTCAACCTCGCAACCTATAATTCGATTGATAGCATTTACCATTTTTTTATCTTCTTTGGTAATAAGGGTAAAGGCTTTACCGCTGCAGGTTGCTCTTCCCGTCCGTCCAATGCGGTGAATGTATGCCTCGGGAGTGGAAGGGATATCATAGTTTATTACATGAGATATCCGGGTAACATCAATGCCTCGAGCCGCAATATCTGTGGCAACCAGAATCTGGAATTTGCCACTTCGAAAACCATCAAGCGCCGCCTGGCGTCGTGCCTGAGAAAGATTTCCCTGGAGTGAAGCCGATCGGTAACCAGCAGCAACAAGCTTCCTCTCCAGGTTCCTTGCGCGATGTTTAGTTCGGGTAAAAACCAGCACAGACCTTGCATCGGTGTTTCCAAGCAGTTTCAATAAAAAAGCTGTTTTTAAGTGATGGGCTACCGGATAGAGGGCGTGACTCACAGTATCGGCAGGCGCGGTGGTTCCCACCTGGACAGTTGATGGATCCCGCAGCATGTCCTTGGCCAGTCTATTAATTTCATGGGGCATTGTAGCCGAGAAAAGCAGCGTCTGGCGCTTCCTTGGAAGATGCTTTAAAATCCGCCGAATATCGGGAAGAAATCCCATGTCAAAAAGATGGTCCGCCTCATCCACAACCAGCACTTCCATTTTTGAAAGGTTGATGCTATGACGGTTGATATGGTCAAGAAGCCGACCGGGGCATGCTACAACAATATCTGCGTGCTTTAGTTTCTGAATCTGGGGATTAATGCTCACGCCACCATAAACAGCAACGCTTTTTATATTCGTCTTATGCCCAAGAGTTTCAAAAGACTGATGAATCTGTTCGGCCAATTCTCGTGTAGGAGCAATTATCAGAGCTCGGACACGCCCATGTTTTCTTTTTAGTAGTCGATTAAGTATTGGTAGAGCAAATGCCGCTGTTTTACCTGTTCCCGTCTGGGCCAGACCCATTATATCATCACCCTTTACTACCTTAGGGATCGCCATGGCCTGAATCGGTGTAGGAATTTCATATCCCGCAGCTGCAACACCAGCTTCAACAGAGGGGTGAAAATTAAATTCTTCAAATTTCAATATATACCTTCTTTCTTTTTTTAATCAGGATCATTCAATAACCTTGTAATGCACAATCCGAGTTTAAATAAAAAAAGCCCCGGAGTTATTCCGGGGCTTATGTGATTTTTAAATTACAACCAAGAACACTATTAAACGTTTAGAATCATATGCATGTTTTCGGCTTGTGTCAAGTTAAATGACTGATATCATTTATACTCGCGATTTTGTTCGAAGCTATTCCAGATAACATCTATAATTAAAAGGATACCGATTGAATCAATTCACCCTGAGCTGTTAGTCTTGATAATTGCTTTTCTTGATAACTATTTACTGCCTATCGCTTGTTTTATCCGTTCATTGATAATTACAAAATCCCCTTGATCTTTAAGACCATTAGGAGTAATGAAAAACGATTATAAGCGCCAGAGTATAATGAATTATAGCCTTTCATATCTTTTTATTGGTAACGACTCACTGTTTATTGTTTATGGATAATTGTCCATTGTAGAGGGGGTTTTTAATGTCAAAAACAGCTTTTAAATCGATTTGTCTAATTATTGTAAGTCTGACACTGGCAGTATCCGTAGCTGCCTTAGCCGGCGCGGTGGAAAATAGTGATACAATAGAGCTTAAAAACGGTGATAAGATAGCGGGAACTCTTTTAACCGAAACTTATACGGTCACATCACCCTATTCAGTTGTCACCGTGGAAAAGAATCAAATCTCAGAAATCAGGATTAATGATGAATACCGGAATCATGATGTAATAGAACTTAAGGCCGGTGGATCTGTGGAGGGAACCATAGAAGAGACCGGGTTTTCATTCAAACCAGCATCCGGAAAAATTATCACACTTGAGAAGAATCAATGCAAAAGGATTATTCTAAAAAGAAATGAATAAAAGGAAGATCATATGAAAAAAGATGCTGTTAATGATTCTGCTGTTGAGGATAAAGATGGATCCTTTGACATTGATTCGGAGACAGTAAAGGATATTATGGAAAGGATCAATGGACTTTCCTACGACGGCCAACGTGAGATAATTGCCTACCTGAAAACACAGATTGCTAAAAAAGGGAAATAGCTTATGCTTGATATCAGTTCCGGTTGAATCAAGCAGGAGAATCTGTTACGGTCAGCATTGATTATGGAGAAGACATGCCGGCTACCTGCCATATGCGTCCAGCTCAATTTGAATAATATCCGGCCTATATAGAAAAATGAAAGGAATTTCCATGAAATTATTAATGAAAGCAATGCTTTGTACTTTCCTGGTGGCCTTTGTCCTAGGCTGCCAGAATACAACTCAGGAACCAGCCGGGGTTGAACCCAAAACAGACAAGGAAAAAACAAGCTATTCTATAGGTGTGAATATGGCTCAATCTCTTACCAATATCAGGGATGAACTCGATTTGCCCATGCTTCAAAAAGGCATATCAGACCAGATCGAGGGGAAGGAGCTGCTGGTGTCGAACGAAGAGGCCCAGCCCCTGCTCCAGGCCCTTACACAAAAGTTGATGGCCAAAGAACAGGAGGAGATTGCCAGAACCGCACAGAAAAACCTTGAAGAGGGTCAGGCTTATCTCAAAGAAAACAAAAACAGGGAAGGGGTTATTACCACTGAAAGCGGGCTGCAGTATGAAGTATTGAAAGAAGGAGAGGGTAAATCTCCGGCAAAAACAGACAGGATCATGGTTCATTACAAGGGCACCAAGCTGGATGGAACCGTGTTTGACAGCTCCTATGGACAGGGGGAGCCGGTTACTTTCCAGGTGGATCAGGTGATCGCGGGATGGACCGAGGGTGTTCAGCTTATGAAGGAAGGCGGGAAATACATGCTGTTTATTCCTGCCAACCTTGCCTATGGTGAGCGCGGTGCCGGTCAGGAGATCGGTCCCAATGAAACTTTGATTTTTGAAGTTGAGCTGTTGGAGCTGGTTTACGACCAACCCACAGACATTCAGGCGAAGGAAGATAATAAAGAATAGCACTGATCCCGCCCTGACGTTCTTAAAAAGGAGTCTTAAAAAGCACGGGATCAAATCTAACAGGTATTAAACGTTTTACAGGAGGACTGACATGTTAAACAGTATTCTGTGTCTGGTTCTAGCCACCGTGATCACAGCGACTCCGTGCGAAAAACTGACAGATCTTAAACTTGACGATACTACAATAGCCGGTACCGAACTGATTCCTGAAGGTCCGGCCCCAAAACCCGGACGTTTCGGAGGCAATCAACCGCAGGCCAATCTCCCGGCCCATTGCAGGGTCCAGCTGGACCTTACACCTACTTCTGATTCCCTGATAAAAATGGAAATCTGGCTGCCCGCTAAAAACTGGAATGGAAAATTTATAGGTGTTGGAAACGGTTTTTTTGCGGGATCAATTCAGGGTAAAATGTTTGAAATGCCGGAAGCCCTGAGAAGAGGATACGCTACTGCCGGTACCGATACCGGACACCAGGAGCAAGGGGGGGACTGGGCCATCGGTCATCCTGAAAAAATGATCGATTTTGCATACCGCTCAACCCATGAAATGACAGTTAAAGCCAGGGAGATTGTTAAGGCTTTTTACGGGTCGGAGGCTGAATATTCATATTTTAAGGGATGCTCCACGGGAGGCCGTCAGGCCCTTATGGAAGCACAGAGATACCCCGATGATTATGATGGTATTATCGCTGGTGCATGTGCAAACCGCCATATTCATATGTGGACAGCAGGAGTGGCTAGAAGCGTTGATTTTTACAGTCACCCGGAGAAGAAACTTGCCCCGGAAAAGGCCAACCTTGTGAACCAGATGGTCATGAACAGATGCGACACGCTCAAGGAAGGATTCCTGAATAACCCTCACCAGTGCAGGGTGGATTTCTCAGAACTGTTATGTGCTGATGACACTGATGATAATACATGCCTTACAGCGCCGCAGTTAAAAACTGTCGAGACATTTTATAATGGTGTCAAAAATTCCAAGGGTGAACTGATTATGTCCGGTCAGGCTTTCGGTAATTCCATATCCGCATCACAAGATACCAGCCGGGGACCCGGAGTTGTGTTTGACATTGTCCGGATCGCTTTCAATGATCCGGATCTCGACTGGCGGAAATTCAATCTTGACAGGGATATGCCGCTTATAGACAAGGCAGTTGGATACGTTGATGCTGTGGATCCGGATCTCGGTGAATTTAAAGCCAGCGGAGGGAAACTACTGATGTATCATGGGTGGTCCGACCCGGGGATAACCCCTGAAACGACAGTCTGGTACTATGAAAACGTCCTCAATAGAATGGGGAAAAATCAGGATGACTGGCTGCGTCTTTTCATGGTGCCAGGGATGGGTCATTGCGGCGGCGGTCCAGGAGTTAATTCATTTGATTCCATAGGTACACTGGAGAAGTGGGTAGAGAAGGGTGTTGCTCCGGACCGGATAATGGGAAAAGGTGCAGAGGATCTTACGCGTCCGTTGTGCCCCTATCCTCAATACCCGGAATACAGAGGGGCCGGTGAACTGAAAAAGGCGGAAAACTGGACCTGCAAAGAGCCTGATCCGGAAAAATAAATATATCAGCCGGAGGCCTATACAGAACATGGATGATGAAACTATTATGAAGGAAAACATTCAGCAGATTCAAGAGGATATCGCCGGGTTAAAAGCCGAATTAGCTGAAAGAAAGGAAGTCTTGCCGGCTCATTCCGTAAGGCCTCATCAGCTTATTGTGATTGAAGACCTGGAAGAAGAAATATCCATGAAACTGGAGATTCTTGAAGCCCTGAAAAATGGATGATTTTTATTTGATGAATCAAAAAAACCGGATGTAAAAGATATTACGGCTGAATAATATAACCCCGGTGACCTATGGGGGGTGGAATGAAGTTCAAGGTTGAGATGGTTTGGTTTATTTTAAAGGAAAGGAAAGTTATGATGATTTTAAAAAATAGAATTGTTTATTTTTTATTAATTATATCGCCAATCTTAGTCACTAACTTTATTTGTCCTGAAACTGTGAAGTCAGCTAATAATACACAGATAGTTATTGATGAAAATCTCAAACCCGGCATGCCGTTGAAAGACGCAATCGAGTTGCTCGGGCCGCCCGCGAGGGTAAAGGTAAGTGATAAGGGAACGGTTGTTATACCCTATAATGAACTCGGGCTTTCAATTGAAGTAATGAGTGATGGAACCGTAATTGAGGGAATACATCTCCGGTCTTCCTTTAAAGGGCGGTTTGCATCGGGACTCAAGATCGGCTCAGATTTTCAAAAAATCCTGTCCCTGTACAAAGATCCTGACATCATGACAGAAGATATTCTGGAGTATTTTGATACAGGCAGGATATTTAAACTAAGCCGGGAAAAACTTGTTGGAGCAACTCTTTATTCAAACAAAAGTAAACTGTTTCAAAGGATGTCAAATACTGTAACCGGAAAGGGTGAAAGGATACCTGAGAAGGCTGGTGTGGAAATTCCCGAAGAGGTACGTGAAGAAGTACGCAAGGAAGTCCGGAATGAAGTACGTAAGGAAGTCCGTGAGGAAGCCCGTGAGGAAGCCCGGAAAGAAGTGCGCAAGGAAGTGCGTGAGGAGGTCCGGAAAGAAGTTATTGAAAAAGGGCGTGATGTGGTTTTTGAAGATGACCGTGTATTTGAACTTTTTGGATTCAAAGTAAAAAGAACATTTGAAGGAGTAGTCATCACAGAAATACGGCCCGGTTCCGTTGCCCAGCATGGAGGCCTGAAAAAGGGAGAACCTATCAAAAAAGCTTCCCTGAAAAATTATGGAGTGCGTAATATATATTCAGTGGGCGGACTGGAAAAGGTATTGGAAAAATCGATTTTGAGAGGAAATAAAACCATAAATATTCTGCAGAAAGGAAACCGCTATTACAAAGTTGAAGTCCCGGAAATTAAATAGTTATTAGCTGTATTATTTATATTAGATAAATACTATCCTAACTGGAGACGGAATACTTCTTATGGCGACTAGGAAGCAAAGTTAACGCTCATAATTATTTGCATATTGTTCAGGTTAAAAAACTTAAAAAGTCCTTTATGGCATTATATCCTGATAATGGAGAAATGCACCATGACAGATAATAGGGAAATCAAAAAATTACTAGAACCTGGAAAAATAGGCAAAGTTAGAACAAAAAACAGGATAATAAAAGCTTGCGGCGGCGCCGAAGATATCGGTCCAAGGAACAGGGCTTTTATGGAATCCCTTGCCAGAGGAGGCACAGGACTTGTTATCTGGGGTGATGTCGCAGTGGAGCATCCAAGGGGGATTACAATTCCCATTACAGAAAGGCACCTTCAGGATGAAACCAACCTGGAAGCAATGAGACAGATTGCGGACGCGGTACATCGACATGACTGCCCTGTTTTTGTCCAGATATTTCATACGGGCCCCCAGGCCTTTTTACCGGAAGGCATACAGACCGTATCAGCATCAGCTATAGATGAGAATGAACAGGAAGAGCTGCTGGTGCGGCAGGTTCCCCACGAATTAACGATACCAGAAATCAAGGAGATGGTGGGCAAGTTCGTTCGAACAGCTGAGCTGGTTAAAGAGGCCGGGTTTGACGGTGTGGAAGTCAATGCTGCCAGGATGAATTTAATCAACAGTTTTTTATCACGGGCCTGGAACAGGCGCAGGGATGTATACGGGTGTCAAAATATGGAAAACCGGACCCGGTTCCTGGTTGAAATTGTAAAGGCCATTAAAAACAGGCTGGGGGATGATTTTCCTGTTATTACATTAATAAACGGCATGGAGGTCAGGATCAAAAACGGCACTACCATTGAGGAAGCGCGGGAAATCGCGCAAATACTGGAAAAAGCAGGAGTGGATGCCTTACATGTCCGGGTTTTCGGATACCATGGTTTTGATGCCCTGGACGCGTCCCCGAAAGGGACATATCATTCCGAAGATACCAAACCGCTACCGTCGGAGCTTGATTGGAGCATGGGAGGAAAGGCAGCCCTGTCACCCCTTTCTGCTGCTATTAAAAAAGTTGTATCTATTCCCGTAATTACAGTTGGCGGTCTGGAAGACCCCCTTGTCGGGGAAAAAATACTTGAAGAGGGCAAAGCGGATTTTATCGGTATATGCAAGGGGCTTATGGCTGATCCCGCAACCGGCAACAAAGTAGCGGAAGGAAGAATTGAGGATATAGCATATTGTCCGGATTGCGGCGATTGCTCCAGGGTCCTCCTGTCAATGGTCATGAGTAACGAACCCGTGGCCATACGATGCAGGGTAAATGCCACCCTGGGATCGGATCAGGATTATGAGATTCCAGCCGCGCAGAAGAAAAAGAAGGTATTAGTTGTTGGGGGCGGTCCCGGTGGAATGGAGGCCGCAAGGGTTGCAGCAATAAGAGGGCATGAAGTAGTGCTTTATGAAAAGGATAATCGTATGGGGGGCCTTTTACCCTGGGTTGCAATGATTAAGGGCCTTAACATTGATTGCGATGTGATGCTTCTTTCCAATTATCTTGAAAACCAGGTCAGAAAACTTGGAGTGAATATCAGACTGGGAGAAGAATTCAATACTGATAGATTGAGGGAGGTGAATCCCGATGCTGTCATCCTTGCCCCGGGAAGGATTGCGGTTAAACCGCGGATAGAAGGTATAAACAACAGTAATGTAATTGATATATATGATTTGTATCATGGTATGAAAGATGACCTCGATTTAATGGAACCAGACATTATGCGGGGATTGAACAGGTACTGGGAATCAGTTGGAAAAAATGTGGTTATTGTCGGGGGAACCGTAGCAGGCAGCGGATTGGCCGAATACCTGGCAGAAAAGTGCAGAAATGTAACAATAGTTGATACCAATACAATCTGGGGAGATTGGCCTATTGGTGGCTCTCCTGGTTTGCGGCCGGTAAATAAAATGCCAGGTGTCAGTATTGAAAAAATATCTGACAATGGAATTACGGTAACTACAAATGATGGAGAAAGGGAAACCATTGAAGCGGATACTGTGATTACGGCGATTGAACCGGAATTGAACAGGGATCTTTTCGAGGCTGTTAAAGAGAAAATCCCTGAAACCTATCTGCTTGGAATGGATTATAAAGAAGATTCAATAATGGACACTATTGCCAGCGGTTACTGGACTGCAAGGGAGATATAATTTTATATTAAAGTTAAGAGTTAATGTTAAGAACCTTATCTGACAGGATAAACAGGATGTATAGGATACTTTTTGTCTTTCCGGAAGAAAGACAAAAAGTAATCATGTTGTAAAAATAGTAGGATCTCCCAACCAAAAACGAATCTGAATATTTTTTACTTTCTTTGTCATATTCCTTAATTTTTTCCCGCGTAGCGGGATTGCTCTTTCACTCTTTCTTCTGGAAAGAGTGAAAAAATCCAAACAATCCTGTAAATCCTGTCTATTAAGCTTTTAGAGCTATTCTAATATTTCCCCTAGCGCCCAGAGTTCTAAGCGAAGGTGGATTAAACAATACAATAAACTATAAACTTACTCCTGCATTCTCAAGAAGTTTTTTAAGGACCTGCCGCCGATCCGGTGAAACCTTCCTGAAGGGCATGTGAATAAACCATTCAAAATATTCAGGATCATAAAACAGACCGTTTTGTGTAAAGGGGTCATTTTCTCTTAATAGCCTGGCCATCTCCATTGATCCAACTGAGAAGACAGTCAGGTCATAAAGGGAGTCCCCGGACGGCCCGCTCTCCCAGTCATAGCCCATTGCCGTGGTTCCTCCAGGGCCAAGCCGGTTAAAGGCGTGCTGCACAAGGAATGACGGTATCGGTCTCCCTGCCTTGTCATTTTCTTCTATTTCCTTTATGCGGGAGGCATTTGCCTTAACAAGAGATACAATAAGCTTCAAAGGGGTGACATTTTCCACCTCTATCACCGAGATCTTGTGCTCTGCCCCCGGAGGACATGAGGGCTGTGCCCCGTTTCCCTGTGCCAGGCCCTCTATTATACATCTCATTGTTTCACCTATTTTCCAGTAGGGTGTATGAACCGACCACTCCATCCACCAGTCATTGATAAACATAACTGCTTTGTAAAATGGGTCATCAAGCATGATCTGTTTTGCGGAGTCCATGTCCGGTGTGGCATAAACATTAAGAATTCGTGTGGAGTCTGCGGAAGGGCCGGCCTCCCAGATGATGCCCTTTTCTCCCAGTTCATAGTTGTACAACAGGTGCTGACTGTGGAGGTCAACTATGTCATCAGACAGACATTCTTCAGTTTCATATATCTTTTTTAACGCGGCTCCTGCTTCAGGAGTGAAATCAGCAAAGCAGGCGAATAAACGGTCCGGGATCGTCTCCTTCGGAACAATCCTTTTTTCAATGTATATCTGGCTCATTTTCAACTCCCCAGGGTCTTTTTAAGACGATCCTCCATCGGAATCATCTGCAGGTGACGTTCTCCTGTAGTGGGCATAATAACCATGGTCATTACCGGCCTCTGTACGTTTTTCCATATCTGCGGGAAATGGGCCATTCCTGCCGGTACATATACTGCTGATGAAGTGTTTATAATCACCTTTTTCAGGTCATCTCCTTCGCCCAGCCAGAACTCTATTTCCGCTCCAAGCCTTGCAGTATCAGCCGGGTCGGTGCCCAGGAAAAGAAAAATCTCTTCATAATCGTGCTTATGAGGATTAAAGTCGTTGCCGTCACCGACGTTTTTATCACCGGTAATGAAACCGTATTCTATCTTGGTTGTAGCATCTTTTATAAAGTCGTTTGAAAAGATAACTCTCGGTCCGGTATCCAGTTCATCCCAGACAGGCAGTTCATCAGTGTCCGGGACTTTATCAACATATATATCGCCATCCCGCACAAGAATAGCAGGTTTTCTTATCACATATTTTTCATATTTTGATCCTGACATTTGATACACCTCCTTCAATTGTTTTAAAGGCTCTTTTTTATTCCGGGACCGGGGTGGCAATCTCAATAATCGTTCCGTCCATTGATCTGACATAGCACACAACCTGTCCCCACGGTTTTTCTTCAGGTTCCCTGATTGGTACAGCCCCGGCATTGACAGCTCTTTCAAAGGCTGCTTCAACATCATCGGTTAAAAAGGACAGTTCAATGCCAAAGGGCATATCATTCATATCGGCCTTGTGATACTTGCCTTCCAGGTTGATTTCCCCCATTTTATGTGTAGCAAACGCGAGAGTTGTATCACCCGTAGATAATTCCCCCCAGTCCTTTGATTCAAGGATAAACTTGGTCTGGAAACCAAAAGCTTTATTATAAAAGTCAAGTGTATCCACTACCGATGATACATAGATAATTGTATATCCGAATTTCATCTCAATTCACCTCCTTGAAAAATATCTGTCAGGTTCAGTCTTAGGGAAAAAAGGCAGTTTCCTTAAACAATATAAATAGCTTTATATTTCAGGAAATTGAAAATGTGGTCAATATTAAATCATATAATCTATCATAAAAAACGGGAAAAACAAGAGTGTCGGAGCTTTAATCCTTCCCATTGTTTATCAGACAATGTTTGATATAAAGTTAATTTTCTTGACACATCAGTCTATCCCCCTTAAGCTCAATCATTATTCTTATCAACCAACCGTTCAAACAAACCAATCAGGAGGATTCTAAGATGAAAAGAGTGCTGAAATCAGTATTATTCGGGGGACTCATCTGGTTTTTGATATTGGGAATCAATACAATGGCTGCAGCCCAGTCCGGTGACCCGGAATGCACGCGTGAGAGCCTTAAAAGCATCACTGACAATTTTCTGAATGCCCTTGAAGCTAACCAACCATCCGAAGCCCCGCTTGCTTCCAACGTTAAATACACTGAAAACGGCATAGAAACAGCAATAGGAAAAGGTGCCTGGGAAACCGCGGGCAAGGTAACCTTTAAACGGGTAATGGTTGACACAAAAAAATGCGGGACCCATGCCCAGGTTGTTATAGAAGAAGGGAATCCCAAACCTGCGCTTTACGGAGTTCGACTTGAAATTGAGAAGCAGAAGATTTCCGAGATTGAAGCCGTTGTAGTCCGCGGAGATCAGGTGCTGGATGCTCCGGCAATACTGGCTACCAAGGATCAAGACTGGGAGGATATTCTTCCCCCGGAACAGCGCAGTTCCCGCCTGGCAATGATAGCTATTGCAGATGATTATTTTGAACTGTTTGTCAAGGAAAAGAAGCGGGTAGTCTCCGACCTGGCCTATTCAGGTTTCTGTGATCGATGGGAAAACGGTGTGATAACAACAAAAGGAGGAATGAACCAGGATGTTCCAATGCCAAGGCATGATTGCTCACCGGAAGGGTTTGCCGATATGACCGAAACCCATGGTCCGCGAAGGTTCCTGGTGGATGAGGAAACAGGGGTTGTTGTTGCCTATGTTCTTTTCAATGGTGTGTGGCCTGATTTCCATATGTTCAAGATAAACAATGGCCTGGTGGTCTGGATCCAGGCGTATTTCGAGTACGGGAAAGAATATAAAACCCTGGGCTGGCCGGATGAGCCTGTGATTGAATAGATATATTATAGCAAAAGGGAGCCTGTTTACGGCTCCCTTTTTTATGCTTTCATGTGAAAAGGTTTCAGCAATTTCATGTGGTTGTAATGGGTTTTTTTTATTGTCTTGACATGATGGATTATCAATCTTATTTTCTAACTTTATGCAAATGATTTCCTGTCAATTAATATAGACCGACGATTAAGAATTGACGGTGTTTGAAACAAAAATTAAGAGGGGGTAATTAGAAAGTGATTAATAAAGCAGTTAAAAGAAAACTAAGCGGAGTCACCATTCTGGTTGTGCTTTTTCTCACAGCTACGTCCCTATTTGCGGCAGGCGCAAGCAGTGATGAGAAGTCGGCACGTCCAAATATCCTGCTTATCATCGGTGATGATATAGGCCTGGACGCGACAACAAATATGTATCCGGGCCTGATTGACAGCCTTGTCAAGCAATACGGGCCTTCGGGTCATAATCATGATAAATATAAGATGATCGATGGTCACACGTCATCCACTCCAACTCTCGACTCCCTTGCTCAGGGTGGTATGAGATTCACCCAGGCCTGGACAGCACCATTTTGTTCTCCAACAAGAACATCACTTCTCACCGGGCTTTTTTCTGCAAAAACAGGAGTGCTGGACTACCTGGGATACCTGACCCATAACCACCGTTCCTTTGCCAGGGACCTTAAGGAAAAAGGCGGCTACAGTACAGCAGTGTTCGGGAAATGGCACATAGCCGGGCTGGGCCAATACCCGGGTATGAAACCCAAGGAGGCAGGTTTTGATCTTTTCCTTGGCAGTCTCCATGGCGGTCTTCAAACGTATCATGATTGGAATTACCATATACAGGACAGCACGGATCCTCCTGATAAGTATCGCACGGAAAAAGCGCCAGTAAGATCCCTGCCTGGAATCGAGCCGACTACTTTTGCACCGGTAGTTAAAACAGCAGATACGATTAAATGGATCACTGAGCAGGAAGAAAATAATCCCGACAAACCGTGGTTCGCCTGGTTAAATTTCAACCTGTCACATATCACGGGGCGGCAGCAGCCAAATCCCATGGTCATCCCGAATGCTGATACAATGGACGAAATATCACGAAAAGAGATGGAAGCATGTATGGGGCCTGATGGTCAATTCGGTTCGGCAATCGTAGGCAACTGCTCCTCAGAGGCGCTGATGCGGGCAATGACCAATGCCATGGATACCATGATAGGCATGGTAATCGACACGGTTGACAAGCTGGACAAGAACACCTACATCATCTATCTCGGTGACAACGGTACATGGATGTTCGGACCCAAGAGGGAGTTCATCGACAATATGTACATCACCAGGCAGGGACGCAGCAAGGGAACTGCTTTTGAAAGTGGTGTCCGTGTATCAATGGCGGTTCGCGGACCCGGCATAAAGGCAGGATCAAAGAGCGATGAGTGGATCCATAGTACGGATCTCTTCTCCACAATACTTGACCTGGCAGGTCTTGATATACCTGAAATGGTGCCCAACAGGGACGGTGACGGTATGGTAGAGCTTGATTCCGTTTCCCTCACTCCGATCTTTTTTGAAGGAGCCACAGATCTGAGAGATCCCAATAGGGGATACCTGCTAACGGAAACTATAAATCCCGTAAAGCAGAACCTGCATCAGGTAGGTGCAAGGAACGCAACATATAAGTTAATCTGTGATCATAACGCTGAAACGGAAAACTGTACTCTCTACAACCTTGTTGATGATCCGCTCGAGGAATATCCTCTTGAAAAACCTGAAAGTAATACTAACTACAAAAACGGTACATGGACAACGGACGATCCTGAGTGGCACTTCTATTACCTGCAGGAGATAATTGCCAAGAAATCCTTCATGGGGGCGCCTCTTCCAACGAATAAGGTACAGATGGGTTTTGGCGCACCAAAAAGAAAGGTGCAGAACTAACAATAATACAGGGGCAGCCGAAACTTCACCAGGCTGCCCTTGTCCTTCCAAAAAGCAATAGGATCAGATCTTCCTTCATAATAATAGGCCTTTTTTAAAGATAAAAATAATGTTAATCTCAATAACATGAATGGTCTTGAACTAAGCCGCAGGTATTATAAAGAAATTTGTAGGCCCATGATTGAAGATTCCTTTGTAGGATGTATTGATCAAATGGCATTCGGGCTTGTAGGAGACGGATCTGAATGCTATGGATTTGATGATGAAATATCACAGGACCATGACTTCGGTCCCCGTATAATGGTATGGCTGACACCAGAAGACTTTGATGAATTTGGTGAAAAGCTTCAAAACATTATTTTAAACCTGCCTCGAAAATTTTTGGGTTACAATGGCGTAAACACCAGCCAGTATGGAGAAGGGCGTGAAGGGGTATTTACAATCCCAGGCTTTTATAAAAGGTTTATAGGGGTAGATCAACCGCCTTCTACTGTCAGGGAATGGCGTTCTCTGCCTGAATCAAACCTTTCTCTAGTGACAAACGGTGAAGTTTTCAGCGATCCCCCGGGAGAGTTCACCAGATTTCGAAATGCCCTGCTTGAGGGCTACCCGAAAGATTTAAGACTGAAGATGATGGCCGCGAGGTGTATGAAAATGGCACAGTCCGGTCAGTATAATTATGCCCGCAGCCTTAAAAGAAGAGAATCTGTTGCCGCTCAAATGGCAGCGTCCGAATTTATTGATTCAACTATCTCCTTAATATACCTGATGAATAACAGGTATAAACCCTTTTATAAATGGATGCACAGAGGACTCATGGAATTGCCGGTGTTAGGACAGGAAAGCTATCATTTGCTCTCAGACCTGGCCCATTCAAACCACTTTGAAGAAAATATCAATATAATTGAAAGCATCTGCCGCTTAGTAATAAATAAATTGCGGGAAATGGGGCTTACGGATTCATCATCGGATTTTTTACTGGACCATGGACCCCGCGTTCAAAGTAATATAAAGGATGAGTATCTGAGGAACATTGTACCCTGGGGATAAAATGGATATTCCTGACATGAAAAGGGAAGGATTGATAAAAGAAGTGCTGGACCTGGAATGGGAAATGTTTACAAATGTTAACTCTGCCAATGGACGTGCCTCATGCCAGGATGACACCGGGACCTTTATGATTATGAGAAGGGCGCAGGCTGGTATATGGAGTGCGGATACATTAACCAGTTACCTTAATGATCTCAGGGCAGCAAAATATGATAAAAGGAACCTGATGGCAGAAAAATATGCCCGCATGATGGAAGCAACTTTTCCGGAGGAATATGAGATTCTGGAAAAGCAGCTTCCGGCAGTATCTGATAGAAGCCGCGAACTTGCACGGGAAATTGTTAAATATCACCTGAAATGGTCAATGGAAGCATCCGGTAAATATCCAAAGTTTTTCTCCCTGGGGCGCCCTGTCTCCGGAAATACTGACCGTTCCAACTCAATTGAAAACTATCTGAAAAGTGAGTTGCTTACTTATTCTGAAGAGACTCTTGAACTGTGCCTGAAAGATACAATCGCAGCAGCAGATAATGATACGAATCTTTCTATCGAAATATTAAAAAATACTGCCAGAAGTTATGGTTTTGATTCACTGGATGCAATCGAAGAAAAATTTTCCGGAGAGGGCAAGTGAATTGGCAGGGCATTACAAAGTCCTGCTATAGACTTGCATTAAAGATTTATTAGACAGGATTTACAGGATTAATTGGATTTTTATTTTCACTCTTTCCAGAAGAAAGAGTGAAAGAGCAATCCCGCTATGCCGGAGAAAAATAAGTAATATGACAAAGAAGGTATAATATGCTTAGGTTTGTTCTTAGTTGGCTAAATTTACTATTTCGACAACATGGTTTCTTTTTGTCTTTCATCCGGAAAGACAAAAAAGATCCTGTGCATCCTGTTTATCCTGTCAGATAAGATTTTTAACCTTTTAATTAACCTTAAAATAATTAAAAGTACTGCGGAATTAAGCAGGTAGCTATCTGGCGGCCATGTCCTTTAAAGGAGCCGCGCTGATTTCTATACAAGGTATTGGGTAGTTGCTCTATGTTTAGTAAAAGTTTCTTACTTATATCCTGCAAAGGATGTAGTGGATAGACACTTTTAGCTGTAAAAAATATTTGGCGCAAAATTCAGATATTACATAAGGAGGGATTATGTTTCGTATAATCGTGTTTCTTGCGTTGCTGTGCAGTACTTTCTCCTGCCAGGTAAAGGATATATCCTTTTCAGGGACCCAAAATCAATGCACCAGGGAGAGTCTTCAGGCGAAGGTTGATGCCTATATTGATTCCCTTAAAAAAGGGGACCCGTCATTAATGCCTCTTGCTCCCGGGGCTAAGTATATTGAAAACAGGAAAGAAACCTCTTTTGAAGAGGGTATCTGGCTGAAGCCGCCGGTTGTAGATTTTCATCGCAGCTTTTTTGACACGGAACACTGTGAAACCTTTACCGAAGTTATTTGCGCAAGCGGAAATCACCCCTACGTTATCGGGACACGATTGAAAATAACCGGGGACAGGATTGACGAGGTGGAGGCACTTGTCACCGATGAAGACGACTGGCTCTTCAAT
>JBHPCX010000130.1:0-8814 GCA_042573485.1 Thermodesulfobacteriota bacterium
CTGTGCGAAATCCTGGCTCATGGCCAGTATCTGTTCGATTTTTTCATCGTGGGTAGACAGGTATGAAAACAAGGGAAAAAGAAGCGGTGCCTATTCTTCAGGATGCTATGATTCACCTCCATATATTCTCATGAACTATGAGGATAAAAACCTAAACAGCCTTTATACACTGATACATGAAGCAGGCCATTCCATGCACTCATTTCTTTCAATTAATAATCAGCCCTATGTTGATTATGAATATACCATCTTTGTGGCCGAAGTGGCCTCAACCTTTAATGAGACACTTTTAAGCAGGTATCTTCTTGATTTTTACAGGAATGATTCCGCAATGAAGGCATACATACTTAACCGTGAGATAGATAATTTCAGGGCAACACTGTACCGGCAGACAATGTTTGCCGAATTTGAAAAATTGTCCCACAGCCTGCTGGAACAGAACATCCCCCTCACTCTGGAGGTCATAAAAGATGAATACCTAAAACTGCTGGAGGTATATTTCGGTGATACTCTTGTTATAGATTCTGAACTCGAACTGGAATGTCTGAGAATACCGCACTTTTATTCTGCGTTTTATGTGTATAAATACGCGACAGGTATTTCAGCTGCTATAGCCCTCGCTAATAGTGTAATTAATGGAGGAGAAAAGGAAAGAGACTCCTACCTGGATTTTCTCAAGCTGGGAGGAAGTAAATTCCCACTTGATGAACTTCTTGAGGCAGGGTTGGATATGAGTTCTCCCGAACCCGTTAAAAAAGCGATTTCTCATTTTGAAAACAGGGTAAGGCAATTAAGGGAGGAACTCTCCAAATTATAACACCTGACAGGATAGATTTTTAAAAACAAGTTTTAGATACTGGATTATTATAAAGGAGGAAACAAAAGAATGCATAAGTCAGAGTATGATAAATTTGCAGTAAAAAAACCACCGGGGGAAGCCTTTCCGGGAGTAAAAGGCCGCCAATCTCCAACCATGACATTGATGAGCAGCGAGCTGGTACCTGATTGCCCCTATTACATAGAAGTCGGGTGGATAACTGATGTGCCCGAGCCTCATATCTTTGAACATGCAATCGACTATGACAGAATAATTCTTCTATGGGGCGGTGACTATAAAAAACCGCAGGACCTTGGCGGTACAGTTGAGCTGTATATCGGAGGTCAGAAAATCATCCCCCTTACTACTACAACCGGCATATTCGTTCCCGGGGGAACAGTTATCGGTCCTGTTACCTGGAAAGAATTCAGGCACCCTCACATCATGATGAATTTTATCCTCGGGTCAGGAGACCCAAAGGTATGGGCTAAAAACAGCGATGTAACCAGGCCCAATGATGAACTGCCAAAGAAGAAAGAGGATGATGATTTTGACTATGAACAGTATGTAATTCGGAGCCCTATGAGGCAGGCGGGCATGCCCGATCATGATGCACATCGTCAGCAGCCTACAATGACCTATATGAGCAGAGACCAGATTACGGCAGCCAATCACTATATTGAATTCGGCTGGTGCTGGGACATTGTAAAACCGGATCTTCCAAGAATGGTTCACAACAAGTACGATGAAATTGTTCTTCATGTAGGAAGTGATCCGGACAATCCCGAAGACCTTGGCGCCACCATAGATTTCGGCATGGGTGATGGGTATGTGAGATCCAATACCACCTTCGGCATGTGGGTACCAAAAGAATTGAAGCACGGTCCTCTTGTATGGAGAGAATACAGAAAGCCCCATATAGAGATGGCGATAATGCTTGGGGCAGGAACAGTGAAAGAAGGCTGGGAAGACAGCTTTTTCGGAAAGGATGATGCAGACAATCCACCTCTACCGGCTTTTCCGGAGGATTAGGGATTACCGCCTCAGTCGGATTCAAGGTTCAAAATTCAAGATTCAAGATTTTAAAAGCCGTTTCTGGTTTCTAGTTTCTCGTCTCTCGTTTATGGTTAAAAAGCAGTCTCTCGCCTTTTGTTAATAGTTTCTTGTTTAAAACAACAAACCAGAGACTATTAACAAGAGACTTGATTTTAATTGTTAATTGCTTCTTGATCATTGGTAACTGACGTTTACACCCTGCTCTCCGCTCCATACTCAAAGGGATGAGATCCTTTAAGACTGATTCAATCTCTATTCTATCTTAAGCTCCCGCACAAGGCGGATATCCCTGGATGATGAACCAACCATCACCTTATAATTTCCCTTAAACAGTTTCCATTCCTGACCGAATTCATCAAACATCATAAGGTTTTCATCAGGGAGAGATATAGTTACCTTTTTTGTTTCGCCGGAATTCAGCAATATCTTTTCGAAACCTTTTAGCTGTTTCGGGGGTTCTTCAGCTTCATCGGGCACACCGACATAGAGCTGTACAACCTCGGCGCCGGCCCGGTTCCCGATGTTTTTAACATCAAGTGTTATATGACGGTCCCGGCTGTCACCTGATATATTAAGGTCACTGAATTCAAACTTTGTGTAGGATAAACCATGTCCAAAAGGAAACAACGGATCTTCTTTCATGGCATCATACCACCTGTATCCTACCAGTATTCCTTCGTCATATATCATGTTAAGACCATCACCCGGATAACTCATCCAGTGAATAGCAGGTCCCTGTTTTTCATCCTTTGGAAAAGTTACCGGCAGTTTACCGGATGGATTGATATCACCAAAAAGAACATCCGCGATTGATGAGCCTGCTTCCTGGCCCGGGTACCATGCCTGAATAACCGCCTCAACTTTGTCTATCCAGGGCATTGCTATGGCTGTTGATGTGTGAAGCACGACAATGGTACGTGAGTTTACTCTGGCAATTTCTTCAATAAGTTTATTCTGGTCTCCCGGCAGGGAGAAGAACATCTTGTCATTACCCTCCCCCAGTTGTTCTCCGGCAAATACTACCGCGGCATGAGCATTACGGGCAACATCAATCGCCTTTTGAAGCCTGTCATCAGGAGGCATCCAGCCCAGCTTGACACCTGAACCGAGAACCGCGGACCCGGTATTGTATTTTATGAGTACTTTTACCTTTTTATCCTTTATTAAATTAACAGTTCCGACATATGCGCCTGGAAAATCAGTATGCTGAATTGCCGTTACCAGCCTGTTATCAATATAAAGCTCTGCCGTTCCTGATCCTGCCAGCGAAAACGCGTATTCCCCTGACTTGGGAGGAGTTAAGAATCCAGTCCATTGTGCTGACCACTGGATTCCTGACATTAACTCTGTTTTGCCAAGCAACCCTTCCGGGGCAGGCGGTATTTCAGGATCTGATCCGAATTCAATAACCGGATCCAGGCGTGTTAACGCCTCTGGCCAGTACCATGGTGTATGATAGTATACGCCCATGAGTCCGTGACCATTTCCGTCAGGCGGAGTGAATACGGCGGCAGGTATGGAATACAGGGCACGGATACCGGCTGAACCCCTTTCATATTTTACAGGAATCTCACCAGCGCGTTTTTTTACTGCATCCATGGGAACTGACAATGTCTGGACATGAACATTGGCACTGCCCGTTTCCATTACGACAGCCTCGGGTCCGGCATCAGCACCAATCACAGCGATTGATTTAACCCGGTCTATCGGCAGAGCGTTATTATCATTCTTTAATAACACAGCGCCTGAAGAAGCTATTTTCCTGGCAAGAGCAACATGCGCAGGAGAAGATACGTCAGCAGTTTCACTCCCATTTCCGGCATTTTCATAAAGCCCATGCCTGAAACGTGTGACAAGTGTGTAGTATATTTTCCTGTCAAAATAATGCTTATCAACTTTTCCCTCTCTTACCGCCTCGGCAACTTCTTCAATTGGTGAAGCAGAAGTAACCCCTGCCTTTGCCGCGGCAACCGCGTCCCTCTGTGCAAAAACCGCGTCAGGAACGATTGTTCCATCAAAGCCCCATTTTCTTAAACGGCCTAACAGGTCTGAACTGTTGCAGCAGAATTCGCCGTTGACTCTGTTATATGCGCACATTATTGCTCCCGTATGGGCTTTTTGAACAGCAGCCTTATAGGCAGGAAGGTATATCTCCTGGAGGGCTTTTTCACTTATATGCTCATCCGTGCCCCCGAAAGAGGGATAGTTGCCCACACGGCTGAATTCCTGGTTATTAGCAGTGTAATGTTTCAATGTGGCGATTACTCCCCTGCTCTGCATGCCTGTTATTTCAGGAACAACCAGTTCAGCCATATGAAAAGGGTCTTCACCGAATGTTTCAGCCGACCTGCCGCCGTGCCAGGATCTAATAAGGTTTACAGTCGGTCCATAATTCGCTGTCATTCCCTTTCCGCTGAATTCATCACCCAGGGCAATACCAAACTGTTCTGCCAGGTCCCTGTCCCATGTAGCTCCCAGGGTTATAACATTTGGAAAGGCTGTAACATTAAGTGACCTGTCTTTTGTCTCCGCGCCAAAGATAGAAGACATATCCGCGATACCGTTGGGACCGTCACCTCCGCGTCCAATTTCAGGGAGATCGAGTTTTTCATTTACTTTTTCAATAATAGACTGAGCTTTCTTTTGTTCGTCAGTCAATTCATCAGGAATCATTAATGGAGAATAACCAAAGTAGGTCTTTTCCTCTTCACTCAACGCTGAAAGCACATCAAGGGCTCTGCATTCCGGGGAACGGTTCCTGTCAAGCCAGGGCTTATCAGATTTTGAGGGTTTACATGCTGCAGGGTCAGGTAACCCGGGGATTAATAAATCCGGCTCAGCAAAAAGCACTGATGATGAAAGGATAATAAAAATAGATACCAGTACAAAAATGACTCGCCCGTTATTCATTTGTCTCCCTCCTTTTCACAGGGGATAACTGAATTTGAATTATTCTTGTTTTGCCTCCAGTGCCTTCAGATCTTTATATTTCCCTGCATTAATAATATTCCTATATCCCAGATCTTTCAGTTTCTTTGCGGCGAAATTCGCCCGGCCCCCGCTTTGGCAATATACAACGATGGTCTTTTCTTTATCCGGAGCAAAGTACTTTATGTCTTCTGCGATTTTGTTGAATGGGATATTGACAGCATTTTTGATATGTCCGGATGCATATTCAGAGGGAGTTCTCACGTCAACCAGGAGGTTTTCGGGATCAAGAGCTCTATTTTTATCCATAGAATTATTTTGACCCCATGCGGTTGTAGCCAGAAGTATCAGTATCAGAGTAATTAATTTTTTCATATTCATAGGTGTTCCTTTCTTATATATAGTTCTTCCGTTATATATTTTTTGTTCAAAAAGGATTTACTCATAAAACAACCTTAATTTTCAGGTATTAGATAGCACGTCAAAAATAATGTGTCCAATGAAAATCAGGATTCCTCTTGCGGCTGTTTTTGCTAAAAAAATGCTATTATTATACACAACATTTAAAAAAATGTTGACAGAGCAAAGAGTGTGGCACGCAAACTCTGGATTGCCCTGCTGATAGCAGCAGTCGTCTTCTTGATCGCCTCCTATTTCGCGATAAACCTTTATGCCAATTATATTTCAAACCCGCTGCTCTTTGTCTTTATATTAATAACGGTTTTAGCGCTTCTGGGCATCAGGCTGTTCCTTGCAAAGGGAGCATTATGGAAAGCGTGGTTTTCCTCGGCAGTTACAATTATAGGAGCGACTTTTTACGGTGTAATCGGTTTGTTTCCCAGCATGTTTCCATCAAGTATAAACCCTGATTTTACACTTACGGCCCATAATTCCTCTTCGAGTCCATTGACATTGAAGATAATGCTTATTGTTGTGATTATTTTTGTCCCTATTGTTCTGATATACCAGATATGGGTCTATAATCTATTCAAGGGAAAAGTGGGGCAAGATAATTATGAGAAGGTTTACTAGTATAAAATTATAATTTTTAACTGGTTATTCAAGTTGTTGTAGATTTATAGATATAAGTAACAGGTGTAAGGTATACGGTGTACGGTGTACGGTTTAAGGTAAAACTACTAAAAGTCTCTACCGTAAACCTTACACCTCAAACCTTATACCGCTATCCGAAGCTATATAAATCCAAACTCCTGTAAACTATATTAAAACCCTGATATCTGCATACCGACCTAATACGCCTTTGCAAATAAAACCCTTTGTTTACTCTTTTTACCTGTAAAAATACATTCACCTTCTTCACCGGCAAGATCAAATGGTATGTTTCTTATGGAGACACCGTATTCTTTTGTGATTTGGTCTTCCAGATCGCTTTCTCCGCACCAGTGTATCTGGGCGAAACCACCGTGGATTTCAGGTTGATCATTATTTTCAGGCGTGAAATAGGATATGAAATCATCCTTGCTCTCAATATTTACAGTGTTTTCATTCCTGTATACAAGTGCCCCGTTTAACAGGCTGTCCTGAATATCTGAAAGGGTTTCAGCTATTGTTCCAATAAATTCATCTCTGGGGATACCTTTCCGTTCTCTCCTGTCTTTATCTCTTCTTCCCACAAAGACGCTGTTTTTTTCTACTTCCTTCGGACCGATTTCAACTGTAACAGGCACACCCTTCTTAACCCATGACCAGGCCTTTTCACCTCCCTGCATGTCACGGCTGTCCAGTTCAACCCGAACAGGCTCATCTCCATAAAATTTTGTTTTAAGTTCGGCTGCCAGGGTTTCACAATACTCCATTACCTGCTGTCTTGTTTCCTCTTTTTGAAGCATGGGGAGAATAACCACATGAACAGGGGCCAGCCTGGGAGGCACTACCAGGCCATTATCATCACTGTGTGTCATTATAAGACCTCCTATCAGGCGCGTGGAAACCCCCCATGATGTTGTCCAGGCGTATTCTTCCCTGCCCTGCGCTGAAAGATATTTTATTTGTGACGCTTTCGCGAAATTCTGACCCAGAAAATGTGATGTCCCCGCCTGAAGGGCCTTTCTGTCCTGCATCATGGCTTCTATACTGTATGTGGTAACCGCTCCCGGGAACCTCTCACCCTCACTTTTTTCACCCTTGACGGCCGGAATAGCCATATATTCCCGGGCAAAGGTCGCGTATACATCAAGCATTTTCATGGTTTCTTCCTTTGCTTCTTCGGCAGTCGCGTGGGCGGTATGACCCTCCTGCCAGAGAAATTCCGTTGTTCTTAAAAATATCCTCGGTCTCATCTCCCACCTGACAACATTAGCCCACTGGTTTATAAGAACGGGCAGGTCACGATATGATTGAATCCACTTAGCGTACATCTCTCCAATAATGGTTTCAGATGTCGGCCGGATGACAAGAGGTTCTTCAAGTTCCCCGGAGGGTATAAGCTTACCGTCAGGTCCTGCCTCAAGCCGGTGGTGCGTAACAACAGCACACTCCTTGGCAAACCCTTCAACATGGTCTGCCTCTTTCTGAAGATAACTTAAAGGTATGAAGAGGGGAAAATAGGCATTGACATGACCGGTCTCTTTAAACATACGATCGAGGTTTTTCTGGACATTTTCCCATATCGCCCAGCCCCAGGGTTTAATAACCATACACCCCCGCACAGGTGAACTCTGAGCCATATCTGCTGCCTTGATTACCTGCTGGTACCATTCAGGATAATTTTCTTCCCTTGTCGGTGATATTGCCGTTTTCTGTTTTTTAGCCATTAACTACTCCAAAATAAAAAAATGATTTTAAACTATTTTCCAAGTCCTGTTTGATATAATGCCTGTCCAATTTTTTCAATACTATTTTTTATTCTCTATGGATCACCACCCAATGATTCCTGTTGGAGATACAAAACTCTGTAACGCAAGATACCGTACAGTATGCGAAAATCTGAAAACGGTATGACTCACCTCAAGCTAATGGTGTGTTCTGGCTGCATTAATGAATTATTTCGGCCACCAAAACGGCCATAATTACTTTTTATCACAACTTTTTGAGTTAATTATCAAGTTAATTCAATTAGGTACGATATTCTACAAACCGGACAAATATCGTCTGGCTTTTTCCTGAAGAATTCATGCCGGATTATTCCCCGAAACTTTTGCATCCGGAGATAATGGGAAAAGAAGAATGTGATTTAATTTATAATATTGTCAGTCTCATAAAAAGTCGAATTTTGCACATTAGTGTAATTCCACCCATCCTTTTGTCTTTGATCAGGGCCATGAGCCTGTCGAATGGACGGGCGTCCATTGGTTTTTTAACTTAAATAAAAACAAGTGGATAAATAAAACATGGATTCCCCGGTCAAGCCGGGGAATGACGTAGGTAGTGGATTTCCGCCTTCGCTGGAATGACGGGCCGCTGCGCGGCAATATAAGCTTTTCCAGGTCCCAGGGTGAAGGGTTTAAATCATCACTATGACAGGCTCTAACCAAACAAATAACAGGGGAACCTTTCTTCGGGTACAAGTGATTTTCTCTTTCTATCTGTCTCTTCCAGTAATCTTCTGAAATCAGACAAAGCGTCATTTACTAACAACAAGGGACTGCTATTTTTCTCAATAAAACTTTTCATGTTCCTTCTGGATTCCCTGTTATACACACAGAAACATGCGACTGTTAAATCAACCGGAGGAATATCGATTAACTCGTAACTGCCGGGAAGTGTATCAAAGTTTGTAATATTATTTTTTTCAAGTTGTCTCCCGCAGTAATTAAGGGCAACAGGTGCCAAATCATTAATGTATAATCTATCTGCCATACTGCCTATAATAACTGATTCGGTACCGATCCCCGCGCCAATAATCAAAACAGTTTTACCTTGAAACAGATCCGGCATCTCATAGATGAACTCACAGAATTCCTCTGTAATTTCCCATCTGCGGTCATAGAAAACATCAACACCGGACGTTATTTCATCTATTATTTTCTCTTCAACCCGGGGATGATCAAGAT
>JBHPCX010000131.1:0-8654 GCA_042573485.1 Thermodesulfobacteriota bacterium
GTGTTTTTCCTGTCCCCCCGGTGGTTATATTCCCGATACTCACTACAAAACCCGGCAGCTCCCTTGCCCTGTTTTTAAGGGAGGACATCCTGGCCTTAACTCCCATGCCGTAGAGAATAAAGGATATTGCCACGGATATTGAGTATATTGCCTGCCTGACAATTGACTTTGTTTTTAAAACAGGGGAAGGAGATTTTTTTAAAATGGTTAAGGCAAAGGCGGATGAAATTATTGGTAGAGTATAAAAAATAAACACATGCAATAATCCTATAATATTTATGAACAGGTCTACGGTATAAGGTATACGGAAAAGGGAAGTAAAAGGTTAACGATTTGAGAGTATTAATAATAAAATTAAGCGCTTTTGGCGATATCATTCATTCGCTGTCAGTGATTGACTGCCTTAACGAATACTCAAGGCTCTATAATAAAGAAGTTGAACTGCACTGGCTTGTTGAAAAAAAATGGGCTCCCATCCTCCGGCACCATGAAAATATTGATAAGCTGATTATTTCCAACACAAAGGGCTGGCGCAAATCCATACTAAGCAGGGAAACCAGGGATGAATTCTTTTCCTTCTGGAAAGACCTCAGAGGGAAGGAGTATGACCTGGTAATAGATATAAACGGCCTTTTAAGGAGTGCTGTAATAGCCCGTTTGACAAAGGCGAAAAACAGGGTGGGCTTTTCAGAAGATTCCGATTTCTGCAGAGAAAAATACTGCTCACTGTTTCTGGATAACACCTATGATATCCCCAGGGGTCATGTTATAGACCAGACTGTGGGACTCATGGAAAGAGTCCTTGATATTAAAATGCCTGATATTATAAATCCCGCCCTTCCCTTGAATGAATCAGGATCAAAAAAAGCCCGTGAAATTCTTGCAGATAATAATCTTGAACCTCACAGGTTTGCCATAATAGCAGCCGGCGGAGGATGGGAAACAAAATTACTGGATGCAGGATCTATCGCGTCTTTTTGTGATAAGGTAGCTGGTTATGACATTGTTCCGGTCCTGGCATATTATGGCATTGAAGAAGGAGAAAGAGCAGGGGAAGTATCGGCTGCCGCAAAGGCAGGTGTTAAAAGCCTTTCAGACTTGCCGGTTGACACATTTATAGAAATAATGAGATTGTCACGGCTGGTAATAGGCCCTGACACTGGAACTGTCCATGCCTCGAGTGCTGTCATGACGCCGACAGTCTCCTATTATGGGCCATCCTCCGGTGATTATTCCGGGCCCCGCAGGGAAACCGACCGGGTTGTCCAGATTTCACCGGAATGCGGCCCATGCTTTAAACGCAGTTGTGAAAATGGACTATGCAGCGAATTAGAAATAAACAAAATACTTGACGCGATAGATGAGCAGTTGGGGTAGAACATTAATTAGGGCTTTTACATAAGCCCTAATTATATTTAATCTGTCATTTCGACCAAAGGGAGAGATATTGGTTGATAGAATCCAGTTACCAAGAGTAGGGGCACGATGCATCGTGCCCTTACAATGATGCACCCCGAAATGACACGATATAATAAACCTGGTTTATAAGAAAATAATGGGAGATATTATTATGGCTCTTAGCAAGGAATTACTGGATATACTGGCTTGCCCTAAATGCAAAGGGGAAATTCATCTTAATGATACGGAAGACGGGCTTATATGTGACAAGTGCAAACTGATATATGAGATTAAGGATGACATTCCCATAATGCTTATTGATGAGGCGAAAGCGATTTAATAAGTAGGGGCGGCCGGCTGGCCGCCCGCATTGTTACCAGCAGATCTTTCCGAAATTGTTTAATTGTACGTATGTCGTATGAGCGGGCGGCCAGCCGGCCGCCCCTACTAGAGACTAGGTACCAAAAATAAATTCTTTCCTGTTTTTGGATCAAAAAAGTGAACCCTTGCCAGATCAAAACATAAATTAATATACTCCCCTTCTTTTGCTCCGGTTCTCAGGTCCAGCCTGGCCTTGAATTCCTGTTTTCCAAGTCTCAAATCCAGTTCCCTGTCATATCCCAATGGTTCAACAAGATCCACTTCAATTTCTTTTATCTTTATAAGCGGTGAATCTTTCTCAATAAATTCTTCATCATGAAAAAAGTCCGGCCTTATACCCATCTTAACTTCAATACCTTCATCAGGTACTGATATTTTTTTATTTAGGACCAGTGTTTGTTCTTCAAGTTCAATATGATCGGGACATAACCGTGCATTGAAAATATTCATGGATGGAGCACCAATAAATGTTGCCACGAATATATTAGCCGGTTTAAGGTATATCTCCATTGGACTTCCCTGCTGCTCAATATAACCATCTTTCATGACAACAACCTTATCGCCCAGTGTCATAGCTTCCACCTGATCATGGGTAACATATATGCTTGTAGTCCTGTATTCACGATGAATTTTTCTTATCTCCGAGCGCATCTTGTTTCTAAGTTTGGCATCCAGGTTACTCAGGGGTTCATCGAACAGAAACAGGTTGGCGTCCCTTACAATAACCCTTCCCATTGCCACACGTTGTCTTTGCCCGCCTGAAAGCTGGGCCGGTTTTCTTTCAAGCAGTTCTTCAAGCTCGAGTATTCCGGCCGCCTTTTTAAGACGTTCCTCGATTATATCCTTAGGGACATTAGCTCTTTTGAGACCGAAAATAATATTCTCCCTGACATTCTTATGGGGATAAAGCGCGTAGTTCTGGAAAACCATGGCCATATTTCTGCGGTTGGGCTCAATCATGTTGATCACTTCGCCATCCATTATTACTTCACCTTCTGTAACATCATCCAGCCCCGCGATAAGCCTCAGAGTTGTACTCTTTCCGCACCCCGACGGCCCAACAAGGACAACAAATTCCCCTTCATCTATTTCAAGGTTGATGTTGTGGAGGACCTCATTGTCATCGAATGCCTTGGATATGTTGTTTAATTTAATAGTGGACATGGGTTACCTTTCGATCACCGGAACAAGGCGCATAGTGCATGGCGCAATGAAATGCAATCAGTAAAACTTTGTGCCATGAGCCCTGTGCCCTGCACCTTGTTTTTATCACTCCTTCACCCCTCCCTCAACAAGACTGCCGGTCAGATGCCGCATGGCAAACATAAAACATATTACAACGGGCAAAAGTGTAAGCATGGAAGCAGACATTATCCTGTCCCATATTGCATTTTTTGACACAAAGAGGGCCTGGAGGCCTAAAGGTAAAGTATGAAAATTCTGAAACTGCTTTAAAAACACGGACGCGAACAGAAATTCATTCCAGGCTATAATAAAACAATAGACAAAAACTGTCATCATCATGGGCGCTGACAGGGGCAGAATGATCAGGAATATTGCCTTTATTCTTGAGCATCCGTCCATTATGGCTGCTTCTTCCAGCGAATAGGGTATTGTTCTAAAATAATTACCCAGCATATATAGAGAAACCGGCAAAGTCTGGATAATATAGACCAGCAAAAGGCTGGTTACAGATCCCCACAATGATGTCGCCAGCCCGATTTTAACACTCATCTGATAGAGGGGGACCAGGAGCAGAACACCGCCGACCATATAAACAAAAAGCACCCCTCTTTGTATTATCTTTCGGCCTTTATACCTGAGGCGGCTGAAGGAATAGGCACCAAAAACCGCCAGGAACAGGGATATAACTGCCGCTGCTCCTGAAAGCAGAAAGGAATTTAAAAAATACCTGAGAAAAGGAAACACATCGCTCCTTGACTGATATTTTTTAAGGATCTCCTTTTTCACGTCCTCTTTAAGTAAGGGATTGTCCAGAAGGCGTTTAATGCTCTCGGGAACCTCTGCGTTCTCCCTTGCTGAAAATCCCAGAAGCTCCTTATAAGCCTCAATATTTATTTTTTTTGGAATAATGGAGGGGTTCCCCCAGTCAAACTGGTATTTGAGGGATGTGGACAGTATTTGCAGAAACGGAAAAAGGCAAAAAAGCAGAATCATGAAAATGGCGGCAGCCAGCATAAGATTCTGTATGAATGATCGACCTTTCAGCATATCACCTCACCACTTTAAAACCTTTTTTACATAAAAGAATATTAAGAATGAAAGTATAAAAAATTGAACTACCGATATGGCCGCGGCATATCCCTGGTCTATAATTCCTGTGAAAGCTGTATAATAGGTATATACCGGCAGTGTATTGACATTGGGTGCCAGCAGAAAAACCTCTTCAAATTTGTTCAGGTTCCATATCAGCCTCAATATAACCAGTGTCCCCAGAACAAAATATATCTCCGGAAGAGTGACATGAAAAAACCTGGCGATTGGTCCGCAACCGTCCATAGCCGCCGCCTCATACTGGTCTTTATTGATTGACTGAAGTTTTGAAATAATCAGGAGGTATGAAATCGGAAAATTTTTCCAGATGCTGAAGAGTATTACGATAAAAAGAGCCGTGCCAGGATCTCCAATCAAGTTATGCCTGTTTTCTGCGATGCCCAGTGTTTCGACAGTGATGTGGTTATATATGCCGTTAACCGGATCAAAGAAAAACTGCCAGCCGAAAACAACGGAAATAACAGGAGCGAAATAGGGCAGAAGAATAACTGTTCTCACTATATTTCTGAAGGGAAACTCCATATTCATTATGAGGGCTACAGCAAGCCCCAGCATTGTTGTCCCTATGATTGATCCAGCAAGATATATGACCGTAGTCATCAATGAACTGTAAAAAGCAGTTTCCCTCAACAGCTTTTCATAGTTTGCAAGACCGACAAAAATATTTTCCCCTGTCAACTTCACATCAAAAAAACTGAGGTACATGTTGTAGAGTATGGGGTATATTATAAGAATACCTATTACACCGATGCTCGGGGCAATAAGTTTCCAGCCAAGACGGGATTCTTTTTGCGATAGGGATAGATTCATATGGTTTACGGTTCACGGTCTACGGTGTAAGGTGTATGGTAAAGATATAGGGTTTACGGTATAAGGTCCCCGGTTTTAAGCTTTACCGTATACCTCAGACCTCAAACCGTACACCATTCCAAAAACAGGACATTTTTATTTTACTCAACTTATTTATCTATTCCGATTAATTTTCTCATTTCACCTTCCGCCCACTCAAGGGCCTCTTCAGGATCTTTGTCTTCTATTACTACAGAATAAATCATTCTCGGGATAATCATCTTCGAGTATATTTTACCGGATTCCGGAAATAACCTCCCGTCTACTGATGTAAAACTACCGATACTGTCAAGCCCTTTAATTATGTCCTCAACTTTTTTACGTCCATACCTCTTAAAAATACCCTTTGGATCGTTTAAATACTCGGGCATTGAAGCGATATCTCTCAGCGTGGGATTCATTCCTCCCGGTGCCATGTGCAGGAAGGTAATATAACTGAAGGGTTCATACATGAACTCCACAAGTTTTTTAACAGCTTCCTTTTCAGGTTTCACCTGTTTTTTTATAATACCGAGCGAGACAATTGCACCGTACCCTGCAGGGACCTTTCCCTTTATTACTGTTACGACACCTGTATTATCAACAAGCTCCGGATCAAAAGATCCCCCCTTTAAGTCTGAAAAATGTTCACCTGTAAGAGAGCTGGCGGCTATTTCCGCGAGGGCAAGATCATCCATTATGTATGTAGAATAAAAAAACATGGCCATCTTTCCCTGGAGATAATAATCCCTCGCGCGCCATGACTGCGGCCCCGGAGGATTAAATCCTGCAAGTTTCGTGTAGAACTTCAATGTGTCAAGTGTTTCAGGCGAATTAAAGACCAGTTTACCTTCCCTGTTAAATTCCCTTACTCCGTTTGAAACTGCAAAGTGGGTGAAGCACTGTTCCGTATAAACTTCCGTCTTTGTACCAATAAGCAGGCCATACCTGTTATCCCCGGGTTTATGGAGGACTTCAGCTGCTTTCAGGATATTGTCCCATGTGTCGGGAGGATCCAGCCCCGCTTTTTCAAACCAGTCCTTTCGGTACCATATGCCCTGCACCCATCCATGGTAGGGAAGCCCATAGTATTTACCATCTTCAGGAGCGGAAAGCATTTTAAGCGCGCCCTTAAAAAATCGTTTTTCACCGATCCTTTTTACCAGTTGAGAAGAAAGAGAGAGATCAAGTATTCCCTCTTCACCAAGTGCGATTGTCAACTCACTGCCCGTTTCAATAATATGGGGCAGTGTCCCGGCAGCTGCTGCCGCAGCTATCTGATGCGGTATGTCATTTTCATCTACGGGTATGAGTTTTGTTGTTATACCGGGATTCAATGCCTGAAAAGTATCCAATAAAAGCTGTATGGTCTTTACACGATCAGACTGGGTTTCAGTTGTCCAGAATTCAATAGTTGATGCAAATGATGTATTTGTTGAAAAAAAGACTAAAAGGGATATGATAAACAGGTGTATTTTATTACGCATCAGGCTCCTCATTTGCTCTTTTAAGACAAGAATTATAGGATGATCAGGTTATCCCGTCAAGTTAGTGATCATGTTTGACATTTTTTGCGAGAAACACATATGACACAAAACAGTCAAAACAAACTCGGTGCCTTCGGAGGAGTATTCACTCCGTCAATACTCACGATACTGGGCGTAATCATGTTCATGCGCGCCGGTTACGTGATAGGCGAAGCAGGCATTTTACAGGCATTTATTATACTCATAATTGCCAAGACCATAACAACCCTCACCAGCCTTTCAATATCCGCGGTATCCACCAATACTCCTGTTTCAGGAGGAGGAGCGTATTTTCTTATTTCCCGGGCACTTGGTCCTGAATTCGGAGGAGCAATCGGTATCGCGCTGTTCTTTGCCCAGGCCATATCTGTGCCGTTCTATATCCTGGGTTTTACAGAGGCCCTTGTCAGGGCATTCCCCGAAGCGGTCAATTACTTTCGTAACACCGCTTTGTTCACAACTATTGCTCTTTTTATAATCTCCTATACAGGGGCTAAATGGGCGATAAAAGCTCAGTACTTCATAATGTTTATTCTTGCTGTTTCAATATTTACATTTATGGGCGGGGCACTGATACATTTCAGCGGAGATCTTTTTAAGACAAACCTGTATTCTGCCTACAGCTCAGCAGACATATCCTTCTGGGTTGTTTTCGCGTTATATTTCCCGGCAGTAACAGGTATTATGGCAGGTGTAAACATGTCAGGGGACCTGGAAACACCGGGCAAATCAATACCATCCGGCACTTTTGCCGCTGTATTTACGGGCCTTATAGTTTACGGCCTTCAGATTTTAATTATAGGCGGCGCTCAGGCACGGACACAGCTGGTCCAATCATCTTTTGAAACCATGGGGCAACAGGCTTTATTCGGTCTTGGGTTTATGGTAACAGCCGGAGTATTTGCAGCCACCCTTTCAAGCGGACTCGGATCATTTCTTGGCGCGCCCAGGGTCCTGCAGGCAGTTGCCAGGGATAATGTTATTCCACTTCTTGGAGCGTTCCGCCACGGTTCTAAAAAAGGGGATGAACCGCACCGTGCCCTGTTTTTAACCCTTTTAATGACCTTTACAATTATCCTTTGGGCAGGTAACAGCCCGGATGGAAAAGCTTTTAATATAATCGCGTCCATCGTCACAATGTTTTTTCTGTATACCTATGGTATGATAAACTTTGCAGCCTTTGTCGAGTCCTTTGCGGGTAATCCTTCTTTCAGACCCAGGTTTAAATTCTACCACTGGCTCCCTGCCCTGCTCGGCGGATGTGCATGCACTTTGACCGCCTTTCTTATAGACCCATGGTCAGCAGTCCTGGCCGCTGTTCTTATAATGATTTTCTATTTTTTCCTCCGCAGGCGGGTTATGAGGGTCCATTTCGGGGATGCCCGCTGGGGTTTTATTTACTCGAGACTCAGGAGCAATCTGCTGAAACTGGCAAAATTAACAATAACTCCAAAAAACTGGCGACCCTCCATCCTTGTACTTACAGGTGATCCGGATCAACACATGACAATGAGCATGTATGCCCTCTGGATCGGCGCTGAAAGAGGTCTTGTTTTCCTGGCACGTGTCCTGAGAGGCGATCTTATCGAATTTACTAATCATCGCGAAGCAGCCGTTGAACAGCTTAAAGCTTTTATTATGAATAATGATTTCGAAGCCCTTTCAACCGTAGTTGTGTCCCGAAACCTTGATGAAGGACTTTCCACTCTGATTCAGGGCAATGCTATCGGCCCGCTTCAACCTAATGTTGTGTTTATGGGGTGGGCTTTTGACGAGGAGCGCTCCACACCACTTGTCAGGCATCTTATTTCCGCCCATTCCCTTGGAATGAGTTTAATACTGTTGATAGACAAGGGCCTTCCGGAAAAAAAGAGCCGCCGAAGAATTGACATATGGTGGAGGGGAAAGGATAACGGATCTTTAATGGTGATCTTCTCTCATCTTCTGACACTGAATTTTGAATGGTCTGACGCGCAAATCCGTCTTTTGCGGATGATACAAAATGAAGAAGGACGGGAACCTGCCACTCAGGCGCTGCAGGATCTGGTCGATGCCGCAAGGGTAGATGCTGATGTCCAGGTTGTTGTTTCAGAATCATCATTCACTGAAGTATTACACCGTCATTCTTCAGACGCGTCCGTAATATTCCTGGGCTTTATGATACCCGAAGAAGACGATTCCGCGATGTTTAAGACCCGTTTTGAGGAAATGCTTTCAGATCTTCCA
>JBHPCX010000132.1:0-8625 GCA_042573485.1 Thermodesulfobacteriota bacterium
TTATAGGATAAATCATAAAAACAGGCCCTGAAGAAAGGAGAATAAAATGGAAGAATGTATTTTTTGCATGATAATTAAGGGAGAGATTCCAAGTTTCAAGGTATATGAAGATGACATGGTTTATGCCTTTGAAGATATCAATCCTGTAGCCGAAGGCCATACCCTCGTAATACCAAAGGAGCACGCAAAGGATCTCGGGGAGATAAGCGATGAATCACTTTCCGCGGTTCACAGGGCCTCAAAAAAGATACTGGACGCCATTATCAGGGCGCTGCAGCCCACAGGTGTTGCCGCGGTGCAGCTGAATGGTGAAAGCGTCGGGCAGAGCATATTCCATTATCATCTACACCTGATACCGAGACTCAAGGACGCCCCCCGCCTGCCGGTAGCACAAATGGAGATGATTCCTGGCGACATGGATAAAATTGGAAAGACCGCGGAAAAAATCAGGGATGTGGTGGGATGAGAGCAATCCAATACAGCATTGGAATTGCAAAGGACTAAAATTATTTAGAGGTTTTCGTAGGGTGGCATTTTATATGCCACCGTGAAAATCAATTTGGTATATAATTTATTTCTAACTAATTAAATCTCAACAAGATGGAATAACGGCATAAAGAATAAACCGGTGGGGTATAAAACCCCACCCTACGCCTTAAAGGCAATCATAAAAACAGATCAATATTCATTCTTTATGGATTCCCCGATCGAGTCGGGGAATGACGGTAATGTGGATTCGGCGGTGCCAGGTTATGTCATTCCGCGGCTTGACCGCGGAATCCACAACCTATTGCTTTTATCTAATCGGGGTTGCAATGCGGAATGACAAGTCGCTACCCGAGGATACAAACCTTTCTTCGCCTAAAGGTGGGGGTTTCAACCAGCCCTGATAGGGACACTAACTAATCAAAAAATGGATTCCCGCCTTCGCGGGAATGACGGGCGGTTTGGATTCCCGCCTTCGCGGGAATGACGGGCGGTTTGGATTCCCGCCGGAGTTTATCCCGCCATTCGACAAGCTCACGGCCTTGAGTTAATCGAAAGGCACTTGATGCGGGACCAGAATGACATGTGGGGTTTAATTTCAGCTTTCACAGGTTTTGTCGTAATGTCATTTCGAGGCGATAGACGAGAAATCCGATTGTACTAACTACATCTTAAATAAAGGAATGCTTTACAAATGAAAGCAATGATATTGAATGAGATCTGCGAGATAGATGCAGGTGGCAATAACCGGAAATATCCTTCACTACCATTCAGGGAGAACCCTCTTAATATGGCGGACCTGCCTGATCCTGAGCCCGGTACCCGGGAACTGCTTATAAAAGTTGATGTATGCGGGGCATGTCACACGGAACTGGATATAATAGAAGGCCGGCTTGTCCCCCCTGCATTACCCATTGTTCCGGGTCACCAGGCAGTTGGAAAAGTGGCAGCACTCGGTCCCGGTTCAGGCAGACATAAAATTGGCGACATAGTCGGTGTAGCATAGATAAACAGGAGCTGCGGGGAGTGCAGGTTTTGCTTAAGAGGCGATGAAAACCTCTGCAGAAACTTTCAGGCTACCGGAAAGGATGTCAATGGAGGCTATGCCCGGTATATGACTGTTCATGAGGATTATGCCTACCCGATACCGGATCGGTATACTGATTCCCAGGCTGCCCCTCTTCTGTGTGCCGGTGTAATAGGTTACAGGGCAATAAAACTGACGAATATAAAACCTGGTGAAATACTGGGATTATACGGTTTTGGAGCTTCTGCCCACATAGCTATCCAGATTGCCAGGCACTGGAAGTGTAAAGTATTTGTGTTCTCCAGGGAAAAAGGTGGACTGCATCATGATCTTGCGAAAAAAATGGGTGCTGACTGGATTGGTACTACAACTGATATTCCGCCTGAAAAAATGGACCGCGCCATTGATTTCACCCCTGTCGGCCTGCCGGTAGTACATGCCATGAAAAACCTTGAAAGAGGCGGCAGGCTGGTTATCAATGCCATAAGGAAAATAAACAGGATCCCTGAAATGGATTATACATCTGACCTGTGGCATGAAAAGGAGTTGAAAAGCGTCGCCAATGTAACCAGAGATGATGCCCTTGAGTTTCTACCCCTCGCGGCTGAGATCGGCATAATACCTGAGGTACATGAATATGAACTCATGGAGGCAAATTCAGTATTGAAGATGTTGAAGCAGGGTAATATAAATGGTGCCGCGGTACTTAAAATACCCTAATCTACTGATTTACTAATGGGTCTTACCGACATTACAGAGCACCTTGCTTTACGCATGACTCTTTCTGTTGTTGATCCGATAAACATTGACTCAACAAGGCTGGCACCTCTCACCCCCAGAATCACAAGATCAATGTCCTGAATATCAGAAAATTTAACAAGCTCCTCCTGAGCAACACCTGAAAGTAAGCGTGTTTTAGGCTTGCACCAGTTGTATGCCTCTTCAGGAACCAGCTCTTCAAGCTGGTCCTTCAACTTTTTATGAAGGCTTTTCCCGATCTGTTCCCTGGCGCCATGGACAGATTTAGGCAAATCCTTATATGAAGGCGGTTCTAGAACATGGACAAGATAAAGATCAGCCTGATATTCCTGAGCCAGGCCAAGGCCGTATTCTAGAGCAAGATTAGAGTCAGATGAAAAATCACATCCAACCAGGATTCTGCCAAATTTTATTTCATTATCTTTTGTAAGGGCTGGATCATTATCTGCGCCATGAACCGTAAGAAGAGGACATGGCAGGCTGTGCATTACATGCTCTGTTACAGACCCGAGGACAAGCCTTTTGAGGCCGGACCTTCCTCTTGTTGCTGTTATGGTGAGGTCAACTTCATTCTCCTGTGCCATTCTTGTAATTTCATCAGCCGCGCTTCCTATTGTGACAAGAGGTTCCCAGTCAACATCATGTTTTTGCATGATACGCCTCATCCGTTCATGGGCATAATCCTCCATGTGTGTCAGCTGTGATTCAAAGGCATAGGTGGCTTCACCGTACATGGTAGCTGATGAAAGATCGATTACGTGGCAGAGGTATAATTTTGCCTTATAATCCCTGGCAAGAGAAGCCCCGTAAAAGACCGCGTGATTAGATAATTCTGAAAAATCGGTAGCGCATATTATTTTATCTAATTTTACTCTCATGCCTTTCTCCTCCTTTCACAGTACTCTCTATTTTAAAAATATTATCCACTCTGTCATTGAAGTGATATGAAATAAAACCCGAAAAAATAATATCATGAATAATTTTTATATATTTGACACACTTCTTATGAGACAATTAAATTATTGAGATTAGCAGATATTTGACTAACTAACTTTACCGCCGATAAAAACTTTACACAATCTTTTTTTTCTATATTGTTTCTGGTACAATAATCGATACTTTAACGTTAGTTTTACACAGGATTCCCTAATAACATATTTTATACTCGCTTGGTGAATAATTATTTATTTAAATCCTAAATCTTCAAACAATCCATCATTAATTAAAAAATTGTTAATAGGCAACAAGTATACATGGTATTTCACCATATCTCTTCTGTCTATTCTGATCGCGGGTTCATATTTAAGGTACGAATCCGTATCAAGGACGACTGTATCTAATCCCCTTATGGCTGATGCCGGTTCATATTTTACGTATGCCTATAACCTGAAATATAATGATGTTTATTCAGACTCAACCTTAAGTTTGGAGAATTCAAATCAAACTGTTATCCCCAATGCAGTCAGGCCGCCAGGGTACCCACTATTTCTGGTTCCTTTTTTAAGTGATTTACCCATCAACATAGTATTGAAAAATATATATCTTGCCCAGGCTTTAATAAGTATTATGTGTATCTTTTTTTCCTATTTAATTTTCAGAATTTTTCTATCCCTCCCCTGTAGCCTGGCTGGCTCTCTCCTTGTAGCATTAAGTCCTCATTTGATAGTCTGTAACAGCTATATATTAACTGAAACACTCTTCTGTTTTTTTGTAATAGTTTTTACCTTACTGATAATTTCCTTCTATAACAAACCGTCATTGTTTTTGGCCTTTATTACAGGTGTTATTATAGGCCTGGCAAGCCTTGTTAGATCAAGCCTGCAATTCTTTCCCATATTTTTATTATTCTTCCTCGTATTTAATTATAAATTTAAAAAAGGGGTATATTTCTTTATTCTGTTGTTATTAGGGATGGTTGTGTGCCTGTCCCCCTGGATAGTCCGGAATCTAAACACCCTGGGAAAACCCGCGGACAACAGGCAAACGGTTAACTTTCTACACCATGGAATATACCCTGATTTTATTTTTGATAAAAAAGTTGAGACATTTGGTTTTCCATACTTGTATGATCCGCGTTCAAGTGAAATCAGTAAAGATGTTGGTTCTGCGATTAAGGAAATTGGTCGTCGTTTCAAGGAAGATTTTATTGCACAGGCTAACTGGTATATTTTTAAAAAACCATTCTATTTTTGGCAATGGGATATAGTTCAAGGATTTGGAGATATTTATATTTATCCGGTAAAAACATCTCCTTTTTTTGGTAATAAAATTTTCATATGGTCTCATCAAGTAATGAGAATTCTACACTGGCCCTTTACAGTTTTATGCGCTTTTGGTTGTATTTTAGCATGGTTTCCTTTTCCAACCCATATCCATTCATCAAAATCTCTATTAATTTCCAGGTTTATCTCAATTTTACTAATTTATTATACAGTGATACATATGGTTGGTGCTCCCTTCCCCCGGTATTCAATCCCTTTGCGACCTTTTCTCTATGGTATGGCCCTATTTCAGATTCAAAGCTTATTTTATTTATTTAAAGCTCACTTTAATAAACAAAAGCAAGATATGCCAAATTAAAATTAATTTTAGCGATTTATTCTATAACCACATATTTAAAAAAGTTGACATACTGCTATTAATTACCTATTATGAGTAGAATTTCTACTCATAATAGGCTCAAAAATGAATGATCTATTTTCCGGATTAATAGCATCCAAAACAAGAATTAAGCTGCTGGTCAGGCTGTTTTTCAATCCTCTTGCCAGGTCCTACCTGAGAGAACTGGCTAATGAATTCAGTGTATCTACAAATGCAGTCCGGGAAGAACTGAACCAACTCACAAAAACAAAATTCCTGACATCTGAAAAAGACGGAAGGCAGGTCTTCTATAAAGCCAACAAGGACCACCCCCTTTTCCCTGAGCTCAGGTCTATGGTGAACAAGGTGATGGGACTTGACCAGGTAATAGACAGCATTGTTACAAGGCTGGGACATCTTGAGCTTGCTTTTCTCCTGGACGATTATGCGGAAGGAAAAGATACCGGGATAATGGACCTTCTCCTGGTTGGTAATATCGATGAGTACCACCTGAATGATTTGAGTAGAAAAACTGAACGATATATCAAGAGAAAGATCCGGCCTCTTGTATTGACAAGAGATGAATATGAAGAATTGAAACCAAAGCTTGAAAGTCGGCCAAAATTACTGATCTGGGAAGCGAAAGATAACAAATAAGCCTCCTGATCCAAATCTCCAAACTGATTAATTTACTGCTGTTTTAGCAGCCATAATGTTTATCAACTATTGTAACCCAGGGGGCGGAGCTGTATCAAAAGTTTAATGACCTTCATTTAAGAATCAGCATGGTATGAAACATTCATCAGATCAATTAAAAGTATATGAACCGAACTACATTGTAAATGCAGGGCTCCACGTCTGGGCGGATATGTTTAAAGAACTAGTTGGGTTCAGGGGGCTGGTATGGCGTCTTATTATTCGCGACATCTCTGCCCGATACAAACAATCGCTTTTTGGCGTATTCTGGGCATTTATTGCTCCAATGGTCCTGATGATGGTCTTTGTTTGGGTAAAAAACAGGCAAATTCTACCCATTGATGATACAGCTATGCCCTATGCAGCATTTGTCTTTACGGGCCAGATGATCTGGCAGCTGTTTTCACAGGGAGTGTTGTCATCTGCAAACAGCCTTGTTGCAGCAGGCAATATGCTTACAAAAATAAATTTTCCCAGGGAAGTACTAATATTTTCTGCGATCGGTCAGACAGTATTTGATTTTATCCTAAAGATACCACTTCTGTTTATTGTTTTTTATGCAACAGGTTTTCTGCCAGGATTTTCTATTGTTCTGATACCTTTCGCATTATTGCCAATGCTCATAATGATAATAGGTATTGGCTTTTTTGTATCTCTATTAAATGCCGTATCAAGGGATGTGGCAAATGCCCTTTCAATTATTATGAACCTGGGTATGTTTTTAACACCTGTGATATATCCTCCCCCGGAAAGCTGGCCATTTTCTTTCTTAATAAACACACTAAATCCAGTGAGTAGCTTTATAAGTATTTCTAGAGACCTGATGACTACGGGGATAATATCTGATCCATTCAATTATGTGTTTTCTCTCTTATTCAGTCTTCTAATTTTTTTATTCGGGTGGAGGCTTTTTCATCTAACAGAACCTAAAATAGCCGAAAGAATATAAAAGATATGCCAGAAACCCTGATCAAAGCTGAAGGTATCTCAAAAAAATACTGCAAAAATCTTAAACGTTCCATGTTGTATGGAATGGAGGATATTTCAAAAAATATGCTTGGCATGTTATCAAAGACAGACGAATTAAGAAAAGATGAATTCTGGGCTCTCGATGACATATCCTTTGAGCTTAAAAGAGGTGACTGCCTTGGCCTAATCGGCCCAAATGGGTCGGGTAAATCTACATTATTGAAAATCTTGAATGGAATTATAGCTCCGGATAAAGGTAGAGTCGAAGTAAATGGGCGTGTTGGTGCCCTGATTGAGGTTGGAGCAGGTTTTCACCCGATGCTTACGGGAAGAGAAAATATATATATTAATGGATCCGTATTAGGACTTCATAAAAGGGAAATCGATTTAAGTTTTGACCAGATAGTACAATTCGCGGAAATAGAGGATTTCATAGATACTCCAATAAAAAACTATAGTTCCGGTATGCGAGTCCGCCTGGGTTTTGCAATAGCAGCTCAAATGAAACCGGACATTCTTCTTATAGATGAAGTACTAGCCGTTGGAGATGCTGGCTTCAGGTCTAAGTGTTATAACGCAGTATCTGATATAATGAGAAATGCGGCTGTAATATTTGTCTCACATGCGATGCAAGCAATCACCCGAATATGCTCAAGAGTCGCGGTCTTAAAAAATGGCATGATGGAATATAATGGAGACACGGTTGAAGGAGTTAGGACCTATCATAGTTTTTTCACCCCGATACCAACCTCTGTTTTAGGTACCGGTGAGGCCTCCATCTTAGATTTAAAGACCCTTGATAAGAACCTTAAAGAAACTAACACATTTAATGTCTATGAAACTCTTGTCATCAATTTAAAACTGAACGTTTCTAAAGAATATGATGAATTCATAGTCTCTCTGAGTTTTGCCAGTAAGGAAATGAATCTTATCGCCCAATGTCATTCAAAATATAATAATGTGTCTATTGCTAACGATGGAAAAGATAAAAATATTACTATTGAGATACCCAATATTCCTCTTAACCCGGGAGAGTATTATTTGAATATTATTATTTTCAACGCTGAAAACAATAGACAACTATGCTGGCATTATGCCGAGAGAATAATAACTATTTCAGGTGATTTTATCGGCGGTGCTCCCGTTCAGTTCATCGGGGATTGGCAGGTCACAAATCAGGTCAACTAGAAAGTATAACAACTAGAAATGTTAAAAATTTGCCTTTACTGCGCAAGATTCTCTGACCAGGATATATTAACCGCTCCTCTTGGAGTTGCCTATCTTGCTGCCTACCTCATGGAACAGGGGATTGTATCAAAGGAAAATCTTATTATAGCTGATACAATTGATGAGGCTATTAAATTTAATCCTGATATTATTGGTGTAAGCTCTTTAAGCCACGTATTGGATGATGCGATCCGCTTTGCCGGCTTATGCAAAGAAAAAACAGCCTGCTTAACTGTTCTTGGAAGCTATCATATAAGCAGCCTGCCAAGCAGCCTGCCCGAAGTATTTGACATTGGAGTAATTGGTGAAGGTGAGATAACATTTACTGAAATAGTCACACATTTCAAAAAAGATCTTCCGGTTGAAGGATGGTGCAGAGATATCAAGGGAACTTGTTATAGGTCAGAAAATAAAATACGGATAAATGAGAAACGTCCCCTGATCAATGACATTGACAGTCTCCCATATCCATACAGGCATAAAACGTACACTGATGACCTTCCTGTTTTCACGTCAAGGGGCTGCCCCTTTCGATGCACATTTTGTGCTTCACATAAGTTCTGGCAGGACAAAATCAGGTTCAGGAGTCACGATTCAGTTATAAATGAAATTTGTGAAGCAGTAGATAAATACAAGCCAAAAGAAGTTGTTATATTAGATGATTTATGGATGGCCAACAAAGACCGTTTTAACTCGATTGCAAACGGTCTTATTGAAAACAATATACCCCGAAAAATTACATTTAGAGGTTTCTGCAGGTCTAATTTAATCCATGAGGATGAGATAATACAACTAAAGAGATTAAACTATCGTGTTGTGCGATTTGGTGCGGAAACGGGTTCTGACAGGTTATTAAAAAAAATAAAGGGTAAAAATATTTC
>JBHPCX010000133.1:0-8569 GCA_042573485.1 Thermodesulfobacteriota bacterium
ATCTTTATATATTGAAAAAATATCTTTGAACTCCCCAGTATATGTTTCTGTCCAAAGTGATGATCCGTCTTCTGCACTGATTAACCGGGTTAGGATGCGAAGTGAATTTCCATCTTTACTAACACTACCTTCAAGGATGTGATCTGCTCCAAGCTCACTACCTTTTTCTTTAATGGTTTTATTTTTCAAAATAGGGGAAAAAGATGATGTACTTCCAATAACTCTTAATCCTGGTATATAGTCAATTGCAGTTATTATCTCTTCAGATAGACCGAGAGCAAATTTAGCCTGATCTTCTTTAGGAGAGTGATCAGTAAATGGCATTACGGCTATTGTTTTCGGTGCTTCCTTCACTTCTGGCGTAGTTGCTTGTTCAGTACCTATTGATTCTGGTTCTACTTTGATATGAACACTTGGGGAAAATCTCCAAACAAGTATTACGGCTATAATAATAATGGTAGCTATAACAATATTTCTTTTGATGGATTTACCTCTAACATTCTTCTTGTCTTCAGCTATTTTGTCGGGAGTTTTTGCCCCCATAAGAACTTTATATACTCGTACAGGCTCTTTAATATTTTTTACTTCATATTCTCCCAGATAATCATAATCGATATTTACCTTATCCTTGACCTGATCGTAAGCAGTTCTTGAAATACAGATGCCTCCAGAATCAGCTAGCGATTCTATTCGAGCCGCAACATTGACACCGTCCCCATAGATTCTATCACCATCATGAATTACGTCACCCGTATGGATACCAATACGGAACTCCATTTTCTTGTCTGGTGGTAATTCATCATTGTGCCCCTTCAAGTCTTCCTGGGCTTGAACTCCGCAACGAACTGCATCTACCACACTAGCAAACTCGGCTAAAACATTATCACCGGGTGAATCAATGACTCGACCATTATTCTTTCCAACAAGGTTAAATATCAGTTCTTTATATTTATTAAGGGAGCGGACAGTGGATTCTTCATCTTCACCCATTAGTCTGCTGTAGCCAACTACATCGGCACTTAGGATTGCGGTGAGTTTTCTTTTAAAGTTATTTTCAGTCATAAACGCTCATAAACTTATCGTATCTAACGCTTTTTAAGTGTTTTTAAGGGTTATAAATACTCCGAGTTATTAACACTTAAGCCACTTTTTAATAGACACAATATATTGATATAAACAAGCGTATTATTATAGGATTAATCATCTCCCAACAACAATAACAACCATGGTAATGAAACATTATCACCATCATCTTCTGCTGGATTTATTGTAAAATTAAGATCAATATAATCATCAGGTGGGATATATATGGTTTTAGTTTGAGAATCATAACCAGGCGCTGTAGCAGTTACCTGCCAATTTCCAGAATTAATTGGAATTATACCAGATCCAGTTGCATGTGTGTGCTCAAAAAAAGTAACAACTTTTTGGGTGTCTGGATTCACAAATTCAATTGTTGCATCTTCTATACCTTGATCAAAATCATCAGATACTCTTAAATTAATAAATCCAATAACATCATTAGTATTGTTAGTCGTGAAACTTCTTACTTCACTACTGAATGTCTGTGATCCGTATTGATCAATTGCGATAACTTGCCAATAATATGTAAACCCATTAATAAGTCCATCTTCTAAATCAATAAATAGGAATTCATCGGTGAGTCCTTCTTTTTTAATATCAAATGAATTAAATTCTATATCTCTGGATATAATAACAGTATAGGTCAGAGGATCAGGCTGGGTGTCTTGGTCGAAGCTTTTCTCCCAAACAAGGGGAAGTATTGTTGTAACTACCTCTTCATCTGCGGGATCAAGAAGGTTGAAATCTTTTGGAGGATTGTTTCCGGGTTTCTCCTTATATACTATGCTGTCAACAAGAGGTGCCAAATTTTCTGTTGTATCATCTCTAACAAAATAAAGGATTTGGTATATACCTGGATCCGAGAAAGTATCAATTGACCATTCGTATCTATCTTCGGAGTAGTTATAATTATCCCAAAGTACTGGGGGAAGCTCCATGGCTGCTTGGTAGGTATCACCTCCACTGATATTATAATTTGGACCTTTTATTTCAATCCATAGGGATCTAAAACCTTTGTGGCTAACTTTTGCCCAAAGTTCCGCATGGACTTCATCTTTTAGAAATATTGTTTCTGTTACTTTTAATATATTTACATCGTCTATGGCATTAGTTGAAAGAGGACTAACACCAATAAAAAGATTTTCAGAATATTGTCCATCAAAATTAGTTTCACTGATATCATTACTCCCAAAGGGAGCAACATTATCATCCTCAAGCAACGGATGCTGAGTTGCGCTATCAGAATATAAGGAATTCGTTGAATTTGCGTCTCCAAGACCTGATGATGTAAAAATCTCAGTCAATGCAACAGCAGATTCAAAAGATTCTTTTACAGATTTGCCAATTTCCACTTTCTTGAAAAACTCAGTTATAAAATATTCGCCATCTCTCAAAGGATTACCTTTGCTATCTAGGTCTCCATCACTAGGCCCTCTATATGATGCCTCATCAGAAGCAGCACTTGTGATTATAACTCTATTAGGGCCAGAAATGTCCTGAATAAAAGATCCTGAATGACAAAAGCCAAGCAAAACTATTATATCCTGATCAGCAGCTTCTGAACTTAAATCTGTTTGCAGTGAATTTAGCCAACCTGCTAGATCTGTTGGTGTAATTATCTGGTTTTCCGGATCATAGGCACTGGGATCAACGTAAAATATACTTTCATTGCCGTGATCTACCATAATTATATAAAGGTTCGCCGGTTTACCAGTATGTTCAAATGTTTCGTCGGTGGATGGGTTGTTATATGCTGGATCCATATTATCTTTTGCCCAAACTGTAACAGCATTTTGAATATTAGTTTTGATTGGAGGCCCACTTACATGAGTATACTCTTCATTATTATTTACTTTTATTTCTTCCGAACCAAAATAAGTAAAGTATTTAATATCATTTGGTTGAAGACCTCTTTCTCTTAATGTTTTATAAACAAATTTCGTTGTTTTATGGTGGGATTCTAAGCCTTCTTCATTCGAAGTTTTCCCCTCAACAATAATTGCATATCCCGCTGTTTCTACGACATTTATATATATGGGCTCAAGATTGATTGAGTTAAATGCTTCATTCCCATTAAATGAGATTAGAACCATCCATTCACCTAGGTGATCAAAAACGCCCTGAGTTGGCCCCCCAATAAATTGAAAATGACCAAAAGGATCACCTGTCATGATTGTTTTTGTGAATGGCTCTTTAAATGATCCAAGTGGTGGTATAAATTCTAAATCAATTGCAATTTCAGATAGATCTCTTCGACTACAATCAGGATTAGGTGTGAATTTGCCCACAATAGCAGCCGATTCTCCATACTTAATAACTTGCTTTGGAACATCAACTCTTATAAGACTCTTAGCTTTGGAAACAGTGAAAATAGTGTAATCATCACTATAATCTCCTTCAAGTTCTGAATCTCCAATCCAACTCACTCTAGCACTCCAATCACCGCTCTGGTTAAGATCTTCACATGATAATGGATATGAAAATATACCTTCTTCATTAGCAACAACTGATTTGCTAATATTATCTTCTGGATCATCGCTAGGTGAAAATAATGTAACCATAACAAAAGCACCACCCTCTGTAGGTGCTGGACTGATTTGTCCTTCTAAAGTTACATTTTCTCCAAGAACAATAGAGTCTTTTGTTATTGCAGATGAGATATTCGATGCCTCTTTCTGACCAATATCTGTGCGGACAAAACTTGAAGATGCTATGGAAGTGTTGCCAAGTGTATCAGTAGCTTCAACATAAATAGTATAACTGTCATTTCCACCGAAAAGCCAGTTAACATATTTTGTATCAAACGACCATTCTTCTTTTCCAAGAGGAGTAATCCAAGTTTGATCTTCAACAAGCCACTGGTTCTGGTTTAAAAAAAGCGTCCGACTGCTATTTGCTATTTCTAATTTTATGTATTCAACTTCATGGGACTCATCATATGCTGTGCCATTAATAAAAAGAAGCGAATTCCCTGACCAACCATTCTCTGGGCTATTTATTGTAATTATTGGCCCCTCCGAATCGATCACATAGGATTCCGTCCTTGTCGGTTCAATTTTATCGATATAATCTCCATAAAATTTTAATACAGTATCACTATCAATTAGAATAGGTGTGGAATACTGATTTGAAGAGGTTGTGGGTTCACTCCCATCTATTGTGTAATAAATCGTGTTACAATTTACAGGGCCAAATCCATCAGCACAGGTAAGCGTAACTTCTTGTGGGGATGAATAGATTCCACTAGAAGGTTCTGCTCTTGTATGAAAAGAATTTGCTTCTAGTTGGCACTCTATCATTATTTCACCACCACTGGGAATATCTATTTCTTTTATAAACGGTTTATATCCGGCCGCGTTTATCGTAAGAGTATAATCACCACTCCAACCAAAAAAGTTAAAAAAGCCATCAGCGTCTGAAACAGTAGAATCAAAAGTACCTAGTAGTGAAATAACTGCTTCCTCAACAGGATTTCCATTAGAATCAATGACAATACCATTCAGAAACCCAGGGATATAATTAACATTATTCGTGTAAAATGTTCGGATTTCGCTATAAGTATGTGCTCCATAAGGATCAATTGCTATCACTCGCCAGTAATAATTAGTTGAATCCGAAAGAGACGCCTCAAAAGAAATATTATGGTATTCGTGAGTTATACGTTCAGCTCTATAAACAATGTTAGAAAAATCAGAGTCTTCTGAAATCTCAACAGTATAAGTCACCGGATCGTTATCTGGATCAACACTGCACTCCCATTTTAGAATTAGAATTGTGAGAACTTCTGCACTATTAGGAGGTTCTATAAGATTGAACTGTTCAGGATCATTATTATTAACTTTATTCTTAAACAATATAGATCGCATCATGGGAGATATTTCTTCAGTATCAACATCAACAACATAGTAGTAAATTTCATACATTCCATTTTCAATAAAGTAGTCGGATGTAGTTTGCCATAAAGATTCTGGGGAACTATAGGACATATGGTTTTTTGGTAATTCCAGTTCAAGTTGACTTGTACTGATTTGCTCAAAAAGAGAAACAGAAGGTGAGCGAATCTCCATCCATATGCTAGACACTTTGCTGTCATTATTGCTTTTTACCCACAACTGTGAAGAATTTGAAGTTTGGTCAATATAAATAGTTTCCGTAACTTCAAGTATTCCAGCGGGATTATTGGGTGAATCTGGACTATACGAACCAATCCCGAGGTATACCAAACTTTCATAACCATCTCCTTCACCCCCACCATACAAAAAATTACTTCCTTTTCCATCACCATCATCATCCAGAAGCGGATGCTGAACCGCATTATCAAAATATGGATATTTTCTTTCATTTTGTAAAAAAGTGTCCCTACGAGTAATTATTTCCGTTCTTTCAGTAGCCGAATAAAAGGACGATTTAAGGCTTTTACCTTGCTTTAACTCGCGAAAAAAATCCTCCAGGAAATAATCTCCACTTCTAATGCCATCAGGTTCTAAAGTACCTTTGTAAGCTGGTTCATTAGCCGCAGAACTGGTAACAATAATACGCCCTGATCCTGAGATTTCAGGGATGAAGCTTCCAGAATAAGAAGTGCCAATAGCTATTATCCGCTTTTGTGCCAGAGCAGATTCAACTAAATTAGCTTCTAGGTTATCTATCCACTCATCAATGTCATTTGATTGAATAGTTTCACTGTCAATATAAAAAGCCTCGTCACTAGTGTGCCCAATCATTATAATCCACAGTGGTGAAGGATCACTATTCATTTTGTTCATAGCCCATGTTTCAATTGCATTCTTTACAGCGTTTTTGGATGGTACAACATCAACTCCAACTTGTGTGTCATCAAAATTCAAATAGTATATATCATCATCCCGAAAATTTCTTTCCTTGAGACTTCTGTAAACACGGTTAGCAGTTTTATTGTGGGATTCTACCCCCTCTTCGTTCGGAATTTTACCCTCAATAAGAATGGCATATCCTACCGACCCAACCGATCCTACTACTAGACTTATAAGAGGAGAATCGCTCTGATAGAAGATAGAGTTCCCTGTAAAATAGGCTCTCATTACATAGTCTCCACTATCAGAGAACCCGGAAATACCTTCAAACAAAAAATGACCTAGATAATCATCCGTAGTCGTAAAATATAATTCATTATTACCATAAGGGTCCTCTACACGTAGCATGATACTTAAACCACCGAGGTAAAGATTTGGTTTCGAGATACTGCTAATTTTTCCAACTACATCAATAGTTGAGTTAATTGGGATTGTATAATCTTCAAGGTATAGAGAAATCTCAGTGGTTGCTAAATCGCCTTCGGTAAAAAATATGCTGATAGAAGAAGTGGAAACATTACCTGCATTATCTGTTACTCTTCCGGTAATTGTGTAAACCTGGCCTTGAGACCAGGATACACCGAAAGTATTGAGATTCCATGATTCTGTTCCGGTCGCAGTTACCCAACTCTCACTGTCTGTCCACCCGAGGCCACTTTGTTCTTCAAATAAATATAAGTTACCGTCAGTGATCCGTAATTCTACCTTGAAGATGCCTGATAAGTTATCTTCAGCGCTGCCTTGAATTTGAGATATCTTATTAACAGAAGTTCCATCCTCAGGACTCAAGATATTTACTATCGGAGGGGATGTATCACTTTCACTAGCATAGCTTATAGATGACCCGCCAAGAAAAATCATTATGGTAAGCAGGTAGATTATATATTTCATATAATCTTGATTTAAAAATCTCTTCTTGTTTGTCATCGATAGACCTGCAATTTATAAAGAAGCTCTTTATAAAAAGATTCGAGAAATTACATATTCGATGTTTATTTGGAATTGTAATGGATTTTATTAAATATATACTAATCAACCTATAAAATCTATTAAATTTTCTACCCCTTTCTAACCCAGATCAAACAGCTTATCTTGCTTCATTAGAATTAATAAGGCCTAAAATACTCAATTAAAAAAATGATTATTTTATAGTGCCTCATTTCAAATTGAATTATATAAAATTAGAATATTGTGTAGCTTTTCATAGCTTATTCTATCTGCTCAATACACAGTTAAGGTGAAATCCAAAAATAATATCAAGAATAGGATTGAACTACATATTGTGGCATTTATTGGTCTGGAAATGTTGCAACTACCAATAGTTATTAACACTTCTCAGGCTTTCCCTAGGGCGTTAGATACCCTAATATATAAACACCCTTAGAAATAAAAAAAAAGGCCGTTATTCTGGTAATTATCCCAGATAAGGGCCTTTTAGTATCTAATGATTTGATATAATATTTAATTAACTTTATCTTTCAGTGCTTTTCCGGGCGCGAATTTAACAACCCTACTTGCTTTGATTTTAATAACTTCACCTGTTTGAGGATTCCTGCCTTTTCTAGCTTTTCTTTTATTTACTTTGAATGTTCCAAATCCAACCAAGGTAACCGGTTCAGATTGTTTTTTCTTCAGTGACTTGGTTATACTTTCAAAAATACAATCCACTGCTGCTTTTGCCTCTTTCTTGGTACTTACAACTTTTGCTACCTCATTGATTAAATCACCTTTGTTCATTTAGAATCCTCCTTTGTTTATAGGGTTTACAGCCTTGAATATGTTGTAAGTCTTTATTTGTCAAGAATTTCAGAACTATTGATTCTCTTTAATTGTTATGCATAAAGATTTTCAATCCACCTCATTGCCTCGACATCACTTACTTTACCCAGGTATCTTTGAGTAGTTGAAATGTTTGAATGCCTCATAATGAGTTTACTTACGATTTCAAGTGGTGTGCCTGATCTCGAAGCATATGTGGCAGCATATCTCCTTAGATCATGCGGTTTAATATTCACATTTAATACATCTCCAGCATTCCTAACCATTTTTCTGGCTGTAGTATATGAAATAGGAAAGATCCTTTCTTCTTGAGATATACCAGCTGTTCTGACATATTCTCTAAGTTTCTCAGCCAACTTTTGAGGAATAAAAACATATTCAACATCTCTCCCGCTTTTAGGTTCTCTTAAAATAATTTTGCTTTCCAAGATATCACTCGGCCTCATTTTTAAAACCTCACCGATCCTCATTCCTCCCTTTGCCATGAGTTCAAGCATAACCCTATCCCTTAGATTGACAGTTCTAAAAATCAGTTCATCAACCACTTCTTTATCGAGTATTTTCCATTGTGGGTGTTTTGGTAGTCTAAACATTTTTTTTAGAAGAGTATTTTCACAGGGATTTTTCAAATTAGGGTCAAAGGAATTTTTCATAAGATTGAAAAAAGAAGAAATAAGAGCATATCGGAGTCTTTTAGTGGATTGCTTTTTACCCGCTGTAATTTTGTTAAGAAATATAGTGATTTCCTCACTTGAAATGGATTCTAAAGGTCTTTCTCCAAACTCTTCAGAGAATTGAGAGATTAACCTTTGATAATTACGAAGGGTATTTTTTTTTGGAATTGATCCGGTGATAATCAAAAAAATGTTCAATAG
>JBHPCX010000134.1:0-8483 GCA_042573485.1 Thermodesulfobacteriota bacterium
GTAATTATTCTCTTAAATAATAGATTATTGAATTATTAAACATCGTCCCTCTTTATTCTGCTCCCCCTTTGATGCCGGCTGGCTCAATACACCACTCATGGGCTGGATGCCTGTTCCGGACGTGGACGGTCCACCAACCGCATTTCACCCATATCCTTCCGGTTACAAGGTTCCATATACTTTTCCTCACCCTATAACGGGGGAAAAATAAATATATCAACTGACAGAAGGGGATACGTTTTCAGGCAAATGTCCCCTTCAGTAAAAATCGAATCCCTTGACAATATATTTTTAATGATATTAAATTATTAAATCGTCCTCTGAAAAAATTAAAACTGAAAGCAAACAGCTGTGTTCGCCTGCAGGGATAGAGTGAGCATACTATGGATAAATTGCAATCACACATGATGAACAATGTGCTGGAAGTCATCACTGCTGCCAATGAATCCTTGGATAGCAAACTGGTTAGACAGAAAGTGCTGAATGCTTTTTTTAACATCATCTCCGCAGAAGGGGCGATTTTTTTTCAGCCGGACGGAAAGGGACAACTTACCTCCATCATTCTCAAAAACCTGGAAAAAGTATACCTTAATTATTATAAAACCTTTTATTATCAATTCGACCCTCTTGAACTAACCCATGGCTTGAATAAGAAACAAGGACTAACTTATCTGGAAAAGGCAGTTAGCTATGATTCCTTCCAATCCACAGAGTACTATAACGACTTCCTCAAACCTCAAAAGATCCATCACAAACTCATCGTCAATATGGTTGCCGAAAAAGAGCTTTACGGTAGAATTGTATTGACCCGGCCCCGGAAATCCGGTCGGTTTACCAAAAAAGAAATCCGAACAGCAAAAACCGTTTCTCCATATTTAGCACATGCCCTGGCTAATAACGACCTTAGAAGAAAAATAAAACTGAAAGGGAGCATTCTACATCATATTGAGGAACAATCATCAATCGGGATGATTTTACTGGATGAAACCTTTAATATTATCTACAGAAACCCTAAAGCGGAGGAGATATGTAGTAAATTCAACGGGGTACGGTCCGCTGTTGCCCACACTGATGCTATTTCTTCCCAGTTTTTGAAGGACTGTCAGGAAATTAAAGCTGGTTTAAAGAGCTGTCCCGCCGGAGGGATGATGGTTCCGAGGTATAGTGTGGTCGAAGGCCCTAATGGTGGTCGTTTTACACTCATATCGAAAGTCCTTGATCAGGGATTAAGTTGTGAAGACTTGGAATTATTCATGGTTTCCATTCAAGAACAATCGCCCGCAAAAATTGATTTGCACTATTTAATAGACAGTTTTCATCTAACTAAAAGAGAAACAGATGTGGTCGCCCTTCTTTTTTTAGGATTGAAAAACGCACAAATTGGGGGAAAATTGTCTGTCAGTGAAGTCACCATCAAAAAGCATCTTCAGAGCATATATGACAAAGTTGGGGTCAGTAACAGAACCACCCTAATCAACAGGATATTGAACGGATAGCGCTATCATGTCCATTACTGCCAGCAATACGGCACGCTTGACGTGCCAACAAAATCTTCAGACCATCCACACCTTCTTAACCCCAAAAAGTATACTTTCGTATAATAGACAAATCCTACTTTACTTGATACATAATTTTTATAAGTGTGTTTTTTTTGCCTATTCAATATCTGTTTTATGGCTTATGTGACCCTAACCTCAGAAGGTGGTGGAGTTCTGCTTCAGGCGATCAACGCCAAATTCGGAACACAGCTTGGACCGAATGATGTTACATCCCTGGGACTCCGTGTTTTGCAGGCCAAAAGGGAATTCAACCAAAAAGCAGGTTTTACAAACAAGGATGATCGGTTGCCTGAATTCTTCTACAAAGAACCTTTACCCCCCCATATAATAAAGTCTTTTCCATCTAGGATGAGGAGATCAATCAGACTTTCAGCTTTTGATGAAGGGTGTGGAAGAATTATCAAACAATGAACGGAAAAGGAGTGAACCATGACAGGCTTTCTCTTTATTATATTGGGGAAAAAGACTTGTTGAATGAATAAAGCTTATAATCATTGCATTTTCGATTTAGTTGTCCAAATATTAATTACGAATCAAACGAAGAAGAAGGAGGATAAACAAATGAAAGCTGCAGTTATGAGGGAATACGGAAAGCCTTTGACGATTGAGGATATAGAAATTGGGAAGCCTCAACCCGGCGAAGTAAAGGTAAAAATCTCAGCTGTGGGACTATGTCACACTGATATCTCTGTTTCTCATGGTGGGTTTCCACCACCCTTGCCGGTTGTTCTGGGACATGAGGGAGTCGGAGTGATTGAAGAAGTCGGCGTCGGGGTGGCTGATTTAAAACAGGGAGATAAAGTATTATTAAATGCTTTGGTCTATTGTGGAGAGTGTCCTAACTGCGCAAAGGGAAATTATGGCGCCTGTATTAAGAACGGTTTTTTTATGTTCGGTGGAACCATGCGGGATGGTACAACCAGACTGAAAAAAGGAGATGAAGTGATTCACAGCTACTTTTGCCAGTCTTCCTTTGCCGAATACTCTATTACGCACCGGGACTTTGTAATTAAGGTTCCTCTGGATTTGGATGTAAACAAATTAACTGCTTTGTGCTGCGGTGGCGCTTCAGGAATTGGAGCGGTTTTCAACAGGGCAAAAATATGGCCGGCAGCAGAAGTAGCGGTGTTAGGCTGTGGTGTTGTGGGTATGGGCGCTATCATGGCAGCTAAATTATCAGGAGCCACAAAAATAATCGCCATAGACGTCCTTGAACATAAGCTGAATTTTGCCAAAGAGTTCGGTGCTACTCACACTGTTAACGCATCCAAAGATGACGTTGTCGAGAGTGTCCGGCTTATTTCCGATGGCGGAGTAGATTTCGCCATTGAGGCAATAGGGAAGGGCGAAACAATATCACAGAGTCTGGATGCAATAAAACCAGGAGGGACAGCGGTCGTAGTTGGAGCGGTACCTTTCGGAGAAAAGGCATCTATAGACCCGGTACAACTGGTTGGAGAAAAAACAATCAAGGGTTCGATAATAGGATCATTGAAGCCTCACTATGATATCCCTAAATATATCGAACTGTACAGGACGGGACAGTTTCCCGTAGACAAACTAATACAGGCAGAATACCCGCTTGAAAGGATAAATGAAGCGATAACGGCAGCCGAAAAAGGAGAATTTCTCAAGGCAATTATAAAGGTGTAAGTTGAGTAGTAACCGGTTTTTATATTATTCATTTCTTTCTGGCGCTAAACGAACCAATATGAGGACAAGACAATGAAATATTATCAGAGACTAACACTTCTGTTTTGCTTGATGTTTGGCTTTATCGGAATTCAACGTGTTGTTATCAACATTATCATACCAGTAATCAAAGAAGATTTAGGTTTTACTTTTACTCAACAGGGTATGATCGTTGCTATCAATGGATTAACCTGGGCCTTCGGCACATTTATCTTCGCAACAGTCGGGGACCGTTATGGTCGCCGTCCGGTAATCGTTATTTGTACCATCCTGTCGGGGATATTTTCGTGGGTAACCGGATTTGTACATACTGTTGGTCAACTTTTGGCGATCCGGGGATTTCTCGGGTTCTTTGAAGGAGGTCCATACCCATTGTCTATGGGAACAATATCAGAGGAAGCGCCGCCGGAACGAAGAGCCATGCATGCCGGATTAATAACCGGATGCTTCATGCTGATCGGTCTTGGCCTCGGTTCACAGGCTGCAGGTTGGCTAATGGAAGCATTCGGGTCCTGGCGCCCTGTATTTTATGTAGTATCCGCTCCTGCCATCCTGGTCGGCATCCTTTTAATATTCATGATGCGAGAAGCACCGTCGGTCGCAAAAGCTATTCAGATGCGAAAGGCAGGGCAAAAGATTGAGGAAACAAAGAAAGATGACCGGGTAACAGTATGGGACGCTCTCAAATACAGAAATGTGCTGATTTCTTCAATTAACAGCATCCCTGTCATGGGATGGCTTTTTGTATTCACCGCATTTGCATCTTCTTTTCTCGTCGATGTTCATAAATTTGACATAAAAAATATTGGCTTTATTATATCAGCTTCAGGTATAGGCGGATTTTTAGGGCAATTTATTTTGGGGGCTATATCAGACAACATCGGGCGCAAAAAGGCTCTTATTCTTACGGCCCTGTTATGTGCGACGTTTGGTATTGCGGTTACCATGGTTCCGGTTGGGACTTCCGCCCTTGTTTTTGGAACACTTTTCTTTTTCTATGGATTATTCGGGGGGGGCATGTACCCCATGTACCTGTCAACACTGCCGGCAGAATCCGTTCCTCCAAGGATTGCGGCAACGGCCGTCGCCGTACCTACCGCAGTAGGTGAGATTTTGGGTTCTGCACTTATGCCGACAGTTGCAGGTAAACTGGCTGATATATTTAATCTGTTCGCTCCAATGTGGATGGCTGCGCTTGCCGGTATTTTTGTTGCTTTCATCTCTTTATTTTATATAGAGACGGCACCAAGGCAAGTGGCTAAGATGAAGAACAAACCCACGCGGGAAGATCACTTAATTAAAGTTTTCAGGAAAAAAAATAAAACGTTCATTCCCCATATTTTTAGAGACTAAAGTTTTGCAATAATACATATTAAAATAAAGGAGGAAAATCATGCCCCAAAGAGAAGGTGAAACAGATTATAAGTATGAAGACTATGCTTCCGAAATGGCCACATACCGCAACCCTCAAACTGATGCATTTGTCAATAAGCAGATAAAGATTACCCTGGATTCCGAAACCGCTTATGACCTGAACTTTATTGAGAAAAATAAAGTTGAATGGAAAAGCGGTGACCAGAGCGGTACGGACTGGTGTGAAGTCGTAGAAGTAGAGACAAATACATATTTCATTGATATGATTTTTGCCGGTGCTCCACGCCGGTCCCAGACATTCATCGTAAATACTGAAACCCGGCAGGCAGTCGGAGTCCAGACCATTATACGCGAAGGTGATGTCGGTCGCGAACCCAGAGCAGTCCACAATTACGAGGCAGGCGTTCTCGGAAATCCATCGGATCCTCCGGTCGGAAAAAAGCCGGCACCGACACGTGACCTGCACGGACTGCGTGCCATCTATAAATATAACACTAACCAGTGTTTCGAACACGTTTATTTGACCCATGAACGTTATGCCTGGCATTGCGTGGTAGGACCGTTAAAGGGGCAGGCCGACGTGGAGATGTGCACAATATATAAATTTGATGACAACCAGTATATATTCAGCTGGCGTGAATTCGGACTCCCGGTTTCTACTGTTTTCTTTTATAACTGGAATCAAATGAAAACAACCGGAAAGTTCTTTGCAATCGGAGATGACGGTGAGGTTGCCAATACCCCGGCTGCCGCGCTTATTACCAAGTTGTCGATGGCCTTTTATCCGTTAGAAGCTCAACCATTGTAAGTTCTTTAGATCTAGATCAAGGCTATAAAGAAATTATTCATTTGCATTCTCATTAGGGTTTGAGGATTTACATGACGATTGCTGAAAGATTAACTTTAAACGTGGTATCACTTTTAGGGTTAGGTCAACATAGTACAGTTCTTTTTTATAAAATAAAGTCGTAAGGAGGTTTTATGCCAGGAGAAATATCAAAAGAAAAAAGAGTAAAAGATCCGCTGGCTTGTAAGGCTGACAAAACGGTATACAAGGCCCTCGGACTCAGCGGAGGGATTTACGGGGCAGTTCCCTGTGCGGTTGATGTCAAAAATGGAAAGATCATTAGGATAAGACCTCTTCATTACGATGCTAAATATGATTCTAAGACCTTTAATCCATGGCAAATCAGTAAAAACGGGAAGACGCTGAAACCCATGATGAAGGCCCTTCCATCACCTTTCAGCCTTGCCTATAAAAAACGGGTATATTCACCCAACAGAATAAAATATCCTTTAAAGAGGATTGACTGGGATCCGGAAGGTGATCGCAATACCCAGAACAGGGGAAAGAGCAAGTTTGTCAGGATTTCATGGGATGAAGCCGCGGAGCTCATCGCAGGGGAGATAAAGAGAATACACAAGAAATACGGACCACTGGCTATCCTGATCCAGGGAGACGGTCACGGTGAATGTATGTTTGTTCACGCCACACATGGATCATCTTCTCTGCTGCTGGACAAGATGGGCGGATTTACCCAGCAGGTCAGGAATCCTGATTCATGGGAGGGCTGGTACTGGGGTTCGAAGCATATGTGGGGCTCAGGCCTCATAGGAATGATGGCCCCGGCCAACAACCTGGTTAAAGACATCACTGATCACACTGAATTACTCCTGGTGTGGGGTGGTGATCCTGAGACAACACCCTGGGGTTTCAGGGGACAGTTTGCCAGCAACATAGTCCGGTTCTGGAAAGAAATCGGAATCAGACAGGTCTATATCTGCCCTGATCTGAACTATGCGGCTGCTATCCACGCAGACAAATGGATTCCGGTACTCCCCAATACAGACGCTGCCCTGCAGCTTGCTATCATTTACACCTGGATCAAGGAAGATACCTATGACAGGGAATATGTTGATACCCATGTTGTAGGTTTTGATAAAGTAAAGGACTATGTCATGGGTGAAGAGGACGGTGTACCCAAAACACCTGAATGGGCATCACCCAAGTGCGGAGTTCCCGAATGGACTATAAAGGCCTTTGCAAGAGACTTTGCCAATAACATAACTACCATAGGTCACTATTTCGGCGGCGGTATGATTAGAGGTCCATTGTCCCATGAACCGGCAAGGCTTGAGGTTGTCCTCCTTGGAATGCAGGGACTGGGAAAGCCTGGCGTTCACCAGACCCAGATTGCCTATCAGGGGATGCCCAGAAACATAGTCACTCCAAAGACCGGAGGCCACATGGCGATGTTTGAGAGCCTGAAAAGCAGCAAGTATGGTGACAGGCTTTTAAAACCCCACAGTTTAACACCGAGGGCATGGGGTAAACAGATGATTCCCAAGACACTTATAGAAAAAGCTATCAATGAAGGCAAGGTCGATTTCTGGGGTACCGGTGCTATTGAAGTGCCAACGACTGATCAATTCGTTAAGTACACCTACCCTATACCCAAAGAAGAAGGGGGTACTGAGATCAAGATGATATGGTCTGATACACCCTGCCGTATTACATGCTGGGGCCATGGGCACCATATCGCAGAAACAGCGAGGAGTCCCAAGATTGAATTTTTCGTTGCCCAGGCTCCCTGGCTTGAGAATGACAGTCTGTTCGCGGACATTATCCTGCCTATCAAAACAACAATAGAAACAGATGACATTTCACCATGCGTAAGAGACGGGGAGAGTTTTCAAAGCCTGGTGCGCATGGAGGAGGCCATTCCTCCCATGGGAGAAGCAAAGAGCAACTATGAGGCGGTCCTGGAGGTTTCCAGGAAACTGGGTAATTACGATGAGGTTACGGAAAAAAGAACATCTTCTGAACTGATAAAGGATGTTTTTTATGGTATGGGCTTTGATAAATACATAAGCTGGGAGGAATTTATAGCGAAAGGTTATTATGTTCTGCCAGTCGCAGAAGACTGGGAGGATGATACGGCGGGTCTCTATGACTTTTATAAAGATCCAGAGGCCAATCCTCTGCCCACACCATCGGGGAAACTGGAATTCTATTCCGAGAAAATAGCTGTAAATTTTCCCGATGACATAGAGCGTGGTCCTATTCCCAAGTGGATAGAAAAGAGTGAGACCCATGATGAAAGGATATCGAGTGAGAGGGCCAAGAAGTACCCCCTGCTTTTGATGTCCAATCACGGCAGGTGGAGAGTCCATGCCCAGTGTGATGATATATCGTGGACCAGGGAAGCATTTACAGGCAAGGTAAAAGGTTTTGACGGGTATAACTATGAGCCATGCTGGATCAATCCCAATGATGCTGAGAAGAGAGGCATCAAGGACGGAGATATTGTTCATGTCCTTAATGAAAGAGGAGGCTGCCTTTGCGGGGCGCGTGTTTTTGAGAGAATAATGCCCGGAGTTGTCTCCGTGGACCATGGCGCAAGACATGATGCGATTATCCCAGGAAAACTGGACAGGGGAGGGGCCATAAACACGGTTACGCCAGGAGGTCTGACATCAAAGCACTGCGCGGGCCAGGCTACCAGCGGTTTTCTAGTAGACGTCGAAAAGGTTACTCCGGAGCAGATGGGTAAATGGATGAGCGAATACCCCGAGGCCTTCAACAGAGAATATGATCCCGGTTCAGGTCTGCGTTTCGATGCCTGGGTTGAGAAGAGGAGGTAACAAATGACAAAGAAAGTATTTGTAATAGATATAAATAAGTAAAGAGGGACGATGTTTAATAATTCAATTGACAGTTTATGAGGATGTGTTTTATTGTCATTGAATGCCAAGGACAGCCAGACAAGACGCTCCCGGAGCATTACATCATGTAATTATAAGGGGATAGAAGGTAAGAAGATATTCCGCAACAATAAAGATCGTAATGACTTTATT
>JBHPCX010000135.1:0-8434 GCA_042573485.1 Thermodesulfobacteriota bacterium
CACCGATAGCAGATCAAACAAATGATGATTCTGATAATATCGCGGGTCTTGATGTATCTGGTAATTTCTTTGATATTGATACGGGTGATTCACTTACTTTTAGTGATCCATCCACATCGCTTCCTACAGGCCTTACTATTTCCGGAGCTGGTGTAATAAGCGGAACAATAGATAATTCGGCTTCCCAGGGAGGTGTAGGCAGTGTTTGGTCTGTAACAATCAGGGCGAGTGATGGCACTGCTTCTGTAGATGACACATTTGATTGGACAATCACTAATCCTGCCCCGGTGGCTTACGACAACACTGCTGCGGTTACTGAAGACGGAGGAGCAGCAGCGCAGAGTGATTCTGGTGATGTTTTAAATGATGATGATACTTTCGGTACAGACAGTGATTCAGATGGTGACGCTTTTACAGTTACTGATTTTGGAGATGGCCCAGGAGACTATTCTGTTGATGGCACTTATGGTACTCTTGACTGGCTGGCTAATGGAACTTACACCTACACCCTTAACAATGCTGCTGGTGTTGTACAGGCTCTTGATGATGGTGATACACCAACGGATGTATTTACATATACTATTACTGATGATGATGGTGCAACAGACACTGCCATCCTTACAGTAACCGTAAATGGCGTTAATGATGATCCAGTAGTAGCCACACCGATAGCAGATCAAACAAATGATGATTCTGATAATATCGCGGGTCTTGATGTGTCGGGTAATTTCAGTGATGTTGATACTAATGATTCTTTCATTTTCAGTGATCCGACCACATCACTTCCTACAGGTCTTAGTATTTCCGGAGCAGGCGTAATAAGTGGAACAATAGATAATTCTGCATCCCAGGGAGGTGTAGGCGGTGTATGGACTGTAACTATAACGGCCACTGATGACAGCACTGCTTCCGTTGATGATACATTTACATGGACAATAAGTAACCCTGTCCCGGTTGCTTACGACAACACTGCTGCGGTTACTGAAGACGGAGGAACAGCACAGATTGATTCCGGCAATGTCATCACTGATAATGAAGGCGGTGTGGACAATGATCCTGATGGTGACGCTTTTACTGTTACTGATTTTGGAGCAGCCAGCCCTGTTCCTGGTACTTATGGAAGTCTTACATGGGCGAGTAATGGAACTTACACCTACACCCTCAATAATGCTGCTGGTGTTGTACAGGCTCTTGATGATGGTGATACACCAACGGACGTATTTACATATACTATTACTGATGATGATGGTGCAACAGACACTGCCACCCTTACAGTAACCGTAAATGGTACTAATGATGCACCAGTAGTAAGTGCTATTCCTGATCAGAACATACTGGAAGGTGAGGCATTCGTTACTATAAGTCTTGATGATTATGTATCAGATGTGGATGATACAGACGCAGAAATGACCTGGACATATACGGGCAACACTGATTTAACAGTCTCCATTGACGGAAGCCGAGTAGCTACAGTAACCATTCCTGACATTGACTGGTATGGTTCCGAAACCATCACTTTTCGCGCTACTGACCCAGACATTCCACCGCTATATTCAGAACACGCAGTTGTGTTCACAGTGTCTCCTGTAAACGATGTCCCCTCTTTTACAAAGGGTCTTGATCAGACAGTTCTGGAAAACTCCGGTACGGCATCGGTGGCTAACTGGGCAACTTTGATTTCCAAAGGTCCTGCAAATGAATCAGGTCAAACACTTACCTTTGATGTAAACAATAACAACCCTATTCTTTTTTCCGCTCAACCTGATGTCTCAGTGGATGGTACGCTTACATTTACTCCTGCGGCTGATGAATCCGGAACAGCAACTGTAACAGTTGTATTAAAGGACGATGGGGGCACAGCAGACGGAGGTGATGATACATCTGATCCTCAGACTTTTACAATAACAGTAGAGGGCCTGCCCGTCATAGCTGTCAACCCTGACTCTTTAACTACTTCAGCTGCTTCGGGAACAGACGCTTTGGATCAGACTTTTACAATTACCAACGATAACGGCACTAAGCAAAATACTAAGAGCCTGACTTATTCCATAAGCGAAAATTCCGGAGGATGGATATCATCGTTTACACCAGCCAGTAATACACTAACTCAGGGGACCTCGGAAGATATAACAGTGGGGTATAACACTTCCGGACTTGCTCCAGGTGTTTATACAGCTACAATAACAGTATCTGACTCTAATGGATGGGATACAACTCCTGAATCAATAAGTGTGACTTTAACAATTAACCCTGTTATTACGGTAAATGCGGGTCTAAACGGCTTTATTACTCCGGCCGGTACCGGTGGTTTAGTTGAGGTACCATACGGGACGGACCAGGTTTTCACAATTGAACCTGATACGGCCAATGATTATTATGTCATTACGGATGTAGTGGTGGATACTATTTCAGTGCTTGTTCCCTACAAGCCGATATCCGGTTCCTGGTCATATACATTCCCCAGTGTAACCGCTAATGGTCATGCAATATCAGCGACCTTTGATGATCATGGAACAGAAACATGTTACGATCCCACGGCTGATGAAATAGACAACTACTTGTACTCCGGGGATCCATTTGATTATTCAACAGCGATTGATCTTGGTACAGATAACCCCGCGGTAGTTACCGGTACAATTACCCCTACTGGAGAGTGGGACTTCTTCAAAATAATAGTTCCGTCCGGCGGCGGTGCCGTTACCATTCACACGGAGGGGGCCACTGACACCCATGGCACCCTGTTAAATAAAGACTGTTCAATTATAGCCGTCCATGATGATATTAACGGTACTGTAGATCCCAATTTCTTTATACAACGGGATCTTGATGCCGGGGAATATTATCTCCTGGTCAGGGAAGCTTTTGGAACATCAACGGGAACTTATACTCTCTATGTTGAACTCACACCTGATGACCACGCGGACACCTGTGCTGTTGATGCCACTGCAATTACATGCGGCTCCACAGTGAGCGGTGAACTTATTCCTGGTGGCGACAGAGACTTTTTCAGGTTTACTATTGATGATGATAAACTGGTTACCGCCTATACTACATCCACTATCGACACCTACGGCGTTATCTATGATGATACCTGTGATGAAATAACAAATAATAATAATGCTTCGGATATTGAGGATGACTTCAGAATAGAATGGCAGTTACCGGGCCCGGCTGAAGGTGACGATGAGAGGGTATATTACATGAGTGTCAGACACCTGAACTCAACCGAAACCGGCACCTTTAACTTGACCCTGGAATGTGCCCAGGCCCAGTCAATCAGCGCCTATGCGAATTTTGGCGGTACCATGACTCCCCAGGGCCTGGTTATAGTACCCAATGGATCTAATAAGTCGTTTGATATAAGCGCGAATTTCGGAAACACCATATCTGATGTTCTTATTAACGATGTGCCTGTTAATGATATTATGTCACTGACTATAGCTCATCCAAGTTATTATGTAAAAGAAGCCGCTTTGAATGGCGCTTTTACCTACGCGGCCTTGGTAAATGACGTTGATACATTTTATACATTCCAGTTTAATAACATCACCACCGACTGGTCTATTCGGGCGGAATATAACGTCCCGCCGGAACAGTGTGTTGATATTGCCGACTATCCTCTTGATGTCCGCCTCAACGCTGCACCGGCCAATATCATGGTTCTCTTTGATGATTCCTCAAGCATGGACTGGGAAATAATGACTATTGAGGCTGGAGGGACTGGTGTATCAGCCGGACAGATGACAATAGGAAACAAGGCATATCATTACCTCTACAACATGGAAGACCGTGTCATCAAGACCGGCCAGGGCTCCAATGTACTGATTGATAATGAAGACAGGTTGCACTGGAAGTCTCAATGGCAGGGACACAACAAGGTCTATTACAACGCCGCTATGGATTATACACCCTGGCCAAATAAAACCGACGTGGATCCCGATACACCTCCGTCAAGACCGGACGAGCCCAGTGTTATAGCCAATATGAATGAAATATATGCACTGTACGGCGATGATAGCGGCATAATCTACCGTGATGATGGAGACAACAAAGGCTTTGATATAAGTAATAATTTTGATGTTGCCACCGATGGTACGGCGTACGAGGATGAATATTACTGGACGCCTGATCCGCCTGATGATAATCCTGATGACTATGAAGCCATATTTGAAGCTTTAACTCATGATGCCGGTGAATATGAAGTCTATGTTAGATATGTCACCGCTATTGGACGATCTGATTCTGTTCCCTATGTTATAACCTATGGCGATGGAACACAAACGGACACTAAATATGTAAACCAGACCAAGAACGGCGGTTCATGGATCAGCCTCGGCACTTATAACTTCGATGAGGACATTGGCAGCGTCAGTGTCACACTGACCGGTTATAACATTGCAGACGGTACAGTATCCATAGATGCTGTAAAGTTCCAGCCCACGGATATTGATATTATTGAAATACCCATCGCCCACTACTATACCTGTACCGGTGATGCAGAGATTGTGTGGGAATCTGACAACGATGGCAACTACCCTAACGGCAATATATGCACAGGTGATGCATGGCTTGTAACATTTACCGGGGGATCCATGCGTTACTTTAAAGTCAATGATGATGATTCTGATAACGCGGTGGATAATGGGGAACTGACGGAATATGCAGAGGTAGACGTACCTGCTGAGGTGATTACAGGCAGGACCTATGCTGAAGAGCGTCAAAACTTTGCCAACTGGTTCACCTATTACCGGAAAAGAACTCTGCTCGCAAGAGCTGCATTATCCCAGGCCATCACAACCTTTAAGAATGTCAATGTAGGGATCAGGACCCTTGAAGGCGAAGTTACCATTCCGGTCCAGCCCATCAAGGTTGCAGGTCTGGATTACACCAATTACCTCCTTAACAGCATTTATGATTTTGACCTTTACGTGCAGGGCGCTGCGACATCGTCCAGCCCGGTCAGGACGGCCCTCGAGGAAGTGGGTAAATACTTCGACCTTACTGACGGCGGTGATGACGGAAATATCGGGCCGTCACCCATCTCTGTAGATGAGGAAGGAGGATCCTGCCAGCAGAACTTTGTTATATTATTCAGCGATGCCTATTATAACGGTCAAGCCGCGGGAAGTCTGCCCCTGGAAGATGATGATGTGGGAGAATACAGCGGGTACGCACCATATATCAGCAAAGTAACCAATACTGTCGCGGATATTGCCATGAATTTCTATGCCCGTGACCTTGCGCCTGAGGTGGCAAACGAAGTCCCTCCAAATCCATTTGATGATGCGACACATCAGCATCTGGTTCTTTACACTGTCGCCTTTGGAGCAATAGGGACTCTCAATCCTGATGATTATGATGTGGAAGCCTGCAAAGACGAATACTATAAGGATTACACCTATGAACCAACGGGCGATGAAGACGATCCAGGAAAGGATATCTGTCCGCCGTGGCCAAGCATGAACACCGACACAAAGAAAATAGACGATCTCTGGCATGCTGCTGTCAACGGCCGTGGTGAATTCCACAGTGCAGCCAACATTCTTGAACTCATGCAGGCCTTCACCGCGGTACTTCAAAATATCGAAGCAAGGGTTGGCTCGGCCGCGTCCGTTTCGGTCAACGGTGATGAACTCTACAGCGAGCTGGGTGCGGATATCAGGATGTACCAGTCCAGTTACTTCACAAGGGGTTGGTCGGGTGATGTTAAAGCCTATGAATTAAATCTGGATACAGGAGAGGTTATTACAGCTTCACCCTTGTTCTCTTCCCAGGATGAGCTTAATACAATGGTAAGGTTTAACAACCAGGCACGTATAATAGCAACCTATGATGATGACACAGACCCTGACAATCCGACAGGCATTCCCTTTAGTGCAGACTCACTGTCAGCCGACCAGCAAACACTCATCCTTTCCGGCTTTGAAAGCAGTACAGCAACTGTTGCTGAAATGGTCGATTACCTCCGGGGAAAAGATGATAATGAATTAGAGAATGGAGGCATCTTCAGGGACCGTCAACATGTCCTGGGAGACATAGTCCATTCCTCTCCATTTTTTCATAATGAGATCCTTTATACCGGGGCAAATGACGGCATGCTGCACGCCTTCTCTGCCGTGACAGGTGAAGAATTGTTTGCCTATATACCGGACCTGGTATTTGACAAACTGTCTCAGCTTGCAAAACCAAATTACAGCCACCTCTATTATGTGGATCGTTCTCCTGTTGTTGAGGCTGTTAAATATGATGACGGTGGAACCGCCGTCACCAAGGACATTCTAATTGGTGGACTTGGCAAGGGCGGAAAAGGCTTTTACGCCCTTGACATAACAGGAATAAACGGAGCGGGAGTTGTAACATCTGACAATGACCTGGCTGATCGTGTCCTGTGGGAATATCCGCGGGCAACTACCCCTCAAAGCGAAATCGATGATATGGGTTATTCATACAGCAAACCGGCTATTGTAAGGACATATTCTACCACCGTTCCATGGGTGATGATATTCGGTAACGGCTATAACAGTTTAAACAGCCACGCGGTTCTGTTCGTAATGAATCCGGTCACGGGAGAACTCATTAAAAAGATCGACACCGGTTTAGTAGTCGCGAGCGGTAACCAGTGTAACGGGCTCTCAACACCTGTCGCAATCGATTATAACTTTGATGCCAGGGTCGACTATGTATATGCGGGTGACCTCTACGGCAATATATGGAAGTTTGATTTCAGCAGTACCGATTATAACGACTGGGGCGTAGCCTTTGGTGACAACAATGACGGGACTAATGACACCACTAATATTGTTCTAAGTTATGATGAAAACGCTACTACACCCGATGATCCCGCTTCACTATTCCAGGCCAGGGGACCCCTGGATATTCCTCAGCCCATCACCTCTAAACCTGATGTCCTTGCCCATTGTGACCTTCATGGATACATGGTGGTATTCGGTACCGGAAAATACCTGGGTGAAAGCGATTTTGACAACCTGGATATTCAAAGCATGTATGGCGTCTGGGATTTTGGTGATGATGAGGACAACGATGAATATCTCGGGACTTTACAAAGAAATTCTTCCCAAAAGCTGTCAAACTGGCCTGATGTATCTCTGCTCCAGCAGATCTGGTTACCCGGAGATTTTGTATCAACCACCGGCCAGACCCTGAGGATACTATCTAATTATGATATTAATTATCAGACTATCACTGATCCCGATGGTGATACATACCTTGATGACCCGGGTTTAGCCAGTACCTGTACAAACGGTGTGGACGATGATACCGATGGACTGATAGATGTAGATGATCCTGATGAATGCCCCGCTGTTCATGCAGGATGGTATGTGAATGTCCCGGCCGGAGAAAGAATCGCCAATGACATCCTCATCAGGCAGGGCAAGGTTGTTCTGGTAGGGTTCTCACCGGAAAGTACCCCATGCGGTGCGGGCGGAACATCGGTTGTAATGGAGATAGACGCATGCTCCGGCGGAAGGCTGGATGAACCGCAGCTTGATATCAATGATGATAAAGTTGTTGATGTCAATGATCTCATTGATATTGGCGGCGGTGAATATGTTGTTCCTACAGGCATGGAATATGAGGGCAGACTAATGCCTCCGGCCATATTACGCAAAAAAGATGAAGAAATTAAATACTTCAGTACAAACACGGGCAGCATTATAACCCTTACTGAATCAGCCGTAACCCTTGGTTTAACTTACTGGAGGGAATTTGAATAATTAAATGACTGCTCCTCTTTTAAGAAGAGCAGTCATTTAACAAATATTCCAACAAAAGCAGAAACATAAGAGAGGAATTAGTTATGATGAAATTTATAAAATGCAACAGAAGTATAAGAAAAATATTATATTCCCTTTTTGCCGTAATATTTCTGTTGATAACCATTTATCCCTTATCTCAGGTCCACTGTGAGTACAGGCGGGTTAAACCTGAGTGGGTAATGCCGGAAAGCTACCCGGAATGGTTTCATGGATGGGGCCGAATCGGTTATTTTGAAGAGAATGAACTTGTTATCAATGATATGGATTATAGAGTTTCACCACGAGCCACATTCCATACTCCCGATGATGACTATGCCAGTCGATACATTTTCACCAAGGGAAAAATGGTAGGCTTTTTATTTGACGAGAATGGTGAGATTATTTCGCTCTGGTTGATAACAAAGGAATTGTGATACTTTTTTTGCTGTTCTAATTGTCCCGAACTGAAGAATGACCTGACAAAGATCCAAATACAGTGTATTATTATCCCCTGTTCTATTCCGGAGGCGATAGCCATGATTTATAAAAAATATTTTAAGATATCTTTTCTGACTTTAATAATAATTCTGAATATATTAATCATTTTCAGCAATAAATTATCTTATTCATATGGGTTTTATTCCTGGGAAAGCGGAGCCAATGGATATGAACTGGTC
>JBHPCX010000136.1:0-8413 GCA_042573485.1 Thermodesulfobacteriota bacterium
CTGAATGTCCTTAGAAAACCCTGGCCCAAAAATGAACCCCACTGGAAAATCCGGGTAGAGGGCGCGTGCCAGAGCCTCTTTTTTCATACGCGGCCTAATATGGCCCCCGGCTTTATTTCCCTGGTTGAAGAAATAACAACCCAGTATGGTTACCCCATAGATGATATAGGCATGTATATTCAGCCTATAGAACATAACAGGGCCTGCAGGCTGGAATTCAACTTTTTCTACAACCCGGATAACGAGTCTGAAACAGCCGTAATTGCCGATATGTACAGGGAAACAGCCAAGGTCCTGTTAACCGGGGGAGCTGTTTTTACGAGGCCCTATGGTGACCTGGCTCCTATTGTTTATGATAAGGCAGCTTCCTATGCCTCTGCTTTAAAGAGGCTTAAGAAGACCTTTGATCCCAATAATATTATGAATCCCGGAAACCTGTGCTTCTAAGGAGGGAAAGGAATGTCAAAAGAATTAAACTTCAGATACTACAAGCCTAAACAGGAATTTAAGCTTGATATAAATGATATTGAGAATTTCGTTTACGATATGAGCAAGTGCATAAAGTGTAAGGGATGCACATGGGTCGAGCATACCTACATGCCCGGCGCCAGATATACAACGCGGTGTCCGAGCGCGACAAAGTATATTTTTGACTCACATGGCGCCTATGGAAAAATGAGAATCGGTCACGCGTTAGCGGAGGGTGTTCTTGACTGGAATGAAAAAGCCCTTGAAATCATGTACGCGTGTACACTCTGCGGGGCCTGTGATGTCGGGTGTAAAAGAAACCTTGACCTTGAGATCGAACTCACTCTTGAAGCCTTGAGAGTAAAGGCTGTTAAAGACGGTGTGGGGCCTATGCCCGAACACAAGAAAACAGCCCAAAAGATTGAAGAATCTCACAACTGTTACGGGTCTCCCCACGAAAAGAGAACAGAATGGATTACCAATGATGCCGCCCCCGCGGAAAAGGCGGAAATACTCTATTACGTGGGATGTAATGCCTCCTATGTCAACAACGAGATAGCACAGTCAACAGCAAAAATATTCAAGGCATGCGGCGATGATTATATGCTCATGCCTGATGAATGGTGCTGCGGTAATAAAATGTTTTCTGTCGGGATGGTTGATGAAGCAAAGGCAATCGCGGAGCGTAATGTTGAAGAAGTGAGAAAGACAGGCGCGAAGATACTTGTTACTAGCTGCGCTGAAGGATTCCGTATGTGGAATGTGGATTATCCCAAGCTTCTTGATATTGCAACCGAAGACCTTGCTTTCAAAGTTATGCACCTTGTTGAGTATGTAGATGAAAAGGTCAAGGACGGAAGCCTTAAATTGAACAAATCCTTTAATGCAAGAGTTACATACCATGACTCATGCAGTATCAGCCGCCTGGGTGAGCCATGGACACCCTATGAAGGTAAAAGAGGGTGGATGGGCTGTGTTGAACCCAGGCTGGATAGGCGCCGCGGTAAAAACGGTTTGTACAGTCAGCCGAGGGATATACTGAACGCGATACCAGGTGTAGAACTTGTTGAGATGCCCAGGATGAGAGAAAATGCCTTCTGCTGCGGTGCTGGAAGAGGGACCCTGGAGGCATTTCCGGAGTTTTCACAATGGTCGGCAAACCAGAGAATAGAGGAAGTAAAGGATGTCGGAGCTGAGACTCTTGTGTCAGCCTGTCCGTGGTGTAAAAACAATTTTGCCCATGCATTTGATGCACAGGGTGACAAAGTACAGGTTCTTGATATCTCAGAAGTAATCTGTGCTGCCATTGAAGGTTAGGAGGTTGAATATGGCTATATCAAATGAAATATACACTGTCCTGGAATACATAGTAGGTGAAGAAAATATATCAAATGACCCTGTTATATGCGAAGGTTACAGGAGCGGACCCGGCGGATATGAGAACAGCATGGGATATGAACGGGTAATGACCTATATCCCAGGCTGCATAATAATGCCCAGGACAACCGAAGAGGTCCAGAAGATCGTTAAGGTTTGTTACAGAAATGATATTCCCTATGTTCCTTACAGCACCGGTTTTTACGGGCCGAAATCACATCCCCATGTGGAAGGCGCCCTGCTGATAGACCTTAAAAGAATGGACGACTTCATACTGGATGAAAAGCATTTTTATGTGGAAGTTGGGCCGGGTGTGGTCTATTCTCCCATACAGGAGGAATGCTTTAAGCACGGCGCTTATGTTGTAATAGGAGGCGGTGGTGCGCAGGCCTCGGCAATAGCTAACCTTATAGGTGATGGGTGGTCTCCCCTGAGTCATAGAATAGGCCTTCCCCACAGGCGAATACTCGGAACCGAGGTAGTTCTTCCCGACGGCGAGCTGCTCAAACTCGGCTCCCTGGCTGAAGGTGATGACCCTTTCTGGGGTGAAGGTCCGGGACCTGACCTGAGAGGACTTTTAAGGGGATATACGGGTGTGCGGGGCTGCCTGGGAATTGTTACCAGGATGGCAATAAAGACCCTGCCTTTCCAGCCTGAAAAACTTGAGCCTACCGGCATATCACCCAATACAGCTCTTGCTCTTCCTGAAAAAAGGGTGAAATGGATTAATTTTACCGTACCCTCAAAGGAAGCCCAGGTAACTGCCATGAGAAATATAGGCCACGCTGAAATAGCAGGCGCTGTAACAAAGGTTCCCCTTTTCTGGAGGGCATTAGCCAAGGCAGGATGCAAAGAGGAGTTCTGGGATATATGGAGCAAGGAAAATGAAGAGAGTATTGCAAACTTTTTTATAGTGCGTGTACTTCTGATCGGCTACACATCCGAAGAGCAGATGGAGTATGATGAAAAGGTGCTCATGGATATCATGGAAGAGGTCGGTGGAGTAGCGCGGAGAACCAAGCCTTCCGACGAGTCGTGGATTAAAAATGCCGACTCGGCGGGCATGTGGCGTATGTGCGGCGGATATGTCTCAGTCGACTATGTTATAGAAACACTGTCACAGTCAATTGACCATGGACAGTCCTATGCTGAAGTAAAAAAGAAATACACACCGCCTCTAATGCCGGATTATGGTGATCCGGGATGGTTCCAGAGTTTTGAGTTGGGACACCAGGGTTACTCTGAGTTCCTGGTCTACTGGGATCCGGATGATAACTGTGACGGTGTGGACCAGTTTTACCTGGATACATCCAAGATGAACATCAACGAGAGGTATTACACTTCACTGCTCGGACCTCATCAGCCTTTGTTCCTTACGGGACCGAAATATGGGCCTAACTATCATATATTCATGCTGAAGGTAAAGGATGAGTTTGACCCCAAATGGATGTCCCATCCGCCCGTACCTCTTGCCCATGATATCTATGTTAATAAGGCGCCCTGGATGCAGCACATGGTAGACTGGGAAATTCCGGATGATTTGCCGGAGTAATTCAGAAGTCAGAGGTCAGCCGCCGTCGCCCCAGGGCTTCCGCCGTCGCTTTTCAGCTATGGCGGGATAAAATGGCGGGCCAGGGAAGTTAGAGGTCAGAAATGAGTTCGAAAAAAAATATTCACCGCAGAGACACGGAGGTCACAGAGGTTTAATATTTTTCATTTACCGCGAGATACCGGTAAATGAAAAGAACCTGCCCTTTTTATAAATGGACGTTATTTATTAGAGCGGAGCTTAATTATTTTGTTATATGATGCATTTGGGGATCAAAACTGATTTACTCATGGATGAGCTCTTTTAAACAATCGGCATCTCCCGATTGTTTAAAAATCAAAACTCTCAGCGAACTCTGCGTCTCTAGCGTAGCGGGCGGTGAAAAAAAGAAAAAGCAGATTAATTTAGTAGCGTAGATCAGAATTATTCAACTTAAATGTGTCAACTATTTTAGGACTAGACAAAGTTGGAAGTTCGAAATTCGAAGACAAAGCGACCTGTGAGGTCAAGGAGAATGTAGGGGCCTTGTGTCCGCCCGAAATAGAGGGATTACCCCGATTTGAAAATAGATACAGCCACCTCAAGGATAATCCTGCAAAATAAGTTTAAAACTAGAATTGGTAGAAACCACGTAAATGCTAGAATGGAAAAAATAAAAATCAAACTCAAATCAAGTTTTGCTGTCGGTGTCACTGAAGAGTTCATGGCGGACTTTCAGGATGGGCACGAAGTAATTATGGAGCTTGATGAGGGAACGACAGCCGGAGACCTTCTTTTAAAGCTTTCTTCTATTGGGGCTCCTGATGAATGGGATGATATGCTTCTCCACGTATTTATAAATGATGTTCTCAGGGGAATGGATTACATACTTCAGGACGGTGATGAAATAAACCTGCATTTACCTGTTTCGGGTGGATGAGATTTTTCACCGGTATTAGAAACAGTTCATTTGTATTAAAACCATTTGATTCCGCGGTCAAGCCGCGGAATGACGGGGGTGTTGATTCCGTGATGCTAGATTATGTCATTCCGTGGCTTGATCCGCCGTCGCACAAGGCTATGGCGGGACAGGCCACGGAATCCACAACCTGTTACCTTTACCTAATCAGGGATGTAATGCGGAATGACAGCTTAGCACCATAATACTTATTCGTCATTACCCGGCTTGACCGGGTAATCCAGTGTTTTTCATAAAATATCAATTTGAGAAAAGTTCGATTCTGGAAATCATGTTTATGAAAACAGGCCAATCTCCATTATCACTGTCACGTATTATCGGAATCAAAAAAGGCGATGTAGTATCCCTTGTTGGCGGCGGCGGTAAGACTTCCACAATGTATTTAATTGCCGATGAACTGGCAGGGCAGGGTCGCCGCATTATCATTACGACAACAACACATATTTTCCCGCCTGATTCTCAATATAAATTAATCCTTACAAAGAACATTAACGAGGTTGAAAAAGCACTGCAAACAGAAGATATAATAGTGCTTGCTGATTCCTTTGAAAATGAAAAACTAAAGGGTATTGATCCCCGGTGGGTCGAAGATCTGAAAAAAATAGCAGATAATATTATCATTGAGGCTGATGGCGCAAGAAACCTGCCCTTTAAAGCCCCGAAGGAAAATGAACCCGTCATACCCTCTTCAAGTACAGTTGTGGTTCCGATTGTAGGAGTAGATGCTGCTCATAAACCGCTTTCATCCGAATGGTCCCACAGGACTGACAGGATATCTGCTTTAACAGGGATCAACCAGGGGGATACTGTCACACCGGAAATAATAGCAGAGACAATACTTCATCCCATGGGCGGGATGAAGGGAGTGCCTGAGAATGCTTTATTTATTCCATTGATCAATAAAGCAGATACTTTTAAAGAGACCGGTATTGCCAGGGAGATTGCGGCCTGTTTTTCTAATGGCGGGGTAAAAAAAACAATCATTACATCACATAGAAGAGAACCTGTTTTTATTAAACCGGTTGTACCGGAAAAGTATGTATCCGCGGTTATCCTTGCGGCTGGTGACTCCAGGCGCATGGGAAAACCAAAGCTTGAACTTGAAATAGATGGTTTAAACCTTGTTGATAGGACCATAGGGAACACGGTGTCATCCATTGTTGATGAAATAATCCTGGTAACAAAACCGGGAAATCTCCCTGTTGATGTAAGTAAGTATCCTCAACTTAAAATCGTTGAAAATGAAAAATGGGAAACCGGTCAAAGCAGTTCAATGAAGGCCGGGCTGAATGAAATAAGTCCTGAATCTGACAGCGCACTGTTTTTAATGGCTGATCAGCCCATGGTTTTCACAAACATAATAAATGAACTGGTTATCAGTTTTTTGGTAACTGGTAAGCCGATAACAGCTCCTTTATACAATAAAAGAAAAGGAGCCCCTGTCCTCTTTGATAAGTCCATGTTCCAGGAATTATTAAAGATTGAAGGGGACAAGGGAGGAAGGGATTTACTTGATAAGTATCCTGTCAATTATGTTGAGATAGATTCATCATGGGCATCTTTTGATGTTGATACGCCGGAAGATTTTAAAAAACTGAAGGAGTGGATGGAGAACGGCTGTTAATTCAAAATTCAAGATTCAAAATTCAAGATTATGAGGGCAGGTAGTTAGGATTAAGAGGTAAGGATTGTTAGTAGCCTAATGGGCTAAAGGCTGAAGGCTATTAGGAAAACCTTAAAAATTTAATTCTGACATGATGAACAGGATATTCAGGATATTTTTTGCCTTTCCAGAAGAAAGGCAAAAAGGAATCATTACTTTAGGAAATAATAATCAAGGTAAGACTATTCGGCATTCTCCGATTTGCCTGCCGGGCCGTGGCTCCGATCTTGTCGAATGGGCGAAGGCTGGATCGGAAAATCCAGTGATTTTATTTTTTCTCCCGCGTAGCGGGATGATTTTTTCTATTTTCTTCCGGAAAATAGAAAAAAATAGATCCAAATAATCCTGTAAATCCTGTCAAATATGTTTTAAAGTTTTTTGAATATGAAATTTGAAACCTGGAACTTGGAATTCCGCCGCAGGCGGCAGTAACCCGTAACCCGCTACTAACATCTGATAAAAAAAGCGCAGAGACTATGCAGTTAAACTAACTGTTCTCTGCGCTTTTATATTTAACTTAAAAAATACTAAAAATGATACACAAACCTTACATTGAGTCTTGTTCCACTTGGTCTGTTTTCAGCAGAGTCTTCAAAAAACATGTTAAAAAAGAAATGGGCATCCGCATTTATGCTGTATAGAAGGCCGGGGCCTATCGCAAAGACCTTTTCACTGCTGCCTGGAAGATCAATTCTATCCATTTCCGTTTCTGAGATCTGTTTCAGGTAATACCCGTTTATTCCAATCCTCAACTGCCGTGGAAGAAGTTCATAGGATGATGCAAAGTTAAGGTGAATAGCCTGTCCCGCTTGGGAGCGGTTAGCCCGGATTGGTGGATCACCAGGATCACCAGGATAAGAAAAACCTCTATTTGGATCCTCATTCTCATTATTCCATAAATAATGTATCCTTGTTGAAAATGTAAACCTGGGAGTAAAGAATAAGGTCGCAGCCCAGTATGGGTTGAAAGAGAAAAAATTACTCCCGGGGTTAAGCTCCCTGTCCCACTGATACTTGCCGGTCGGGAAAATACACTGAAACTCTATCCTGTGCATGAATTTAGGACCATTCTCATCCATGATCGGGTCCCACTGGAGGTAGGGACCGATTAATAGATCACCAAAACCCGAGCCGTTGTCCTGGGGAAAGGGGCCCGGAGTGCCATAGCTTAAATCAAGGGATACATAGGGGATAATTACATCAAGTCCCCATTTGGCCCCGAGCATAACTTCAGTATCGGACTGATAAATAAACTGGGAAAGACTTATAAACGCATCAAGATCTTCACCAACTGCAGGTGGAAAAGCGTTGTTCCCTTGAGCATCTAAAAATTCATCAGATGACCAGTATTGGACATATTGGGTAAAATACAGTCCGGGTCCTGAAGGAGGCGCCCCGTCCATAAAGCTTGTAAAGCCGAGGTTGATTGGCGGCAGGTCATAGGCGCCGGATGAAATTGGTACAGTAAAAACCAAAAGCAAACCAAGTAAAAAGGTAATAACACGTTTTTTCATAACTTTATCCTCCATTTAAATGACTTGATAAGGTCATTGTTCAATAAAACTAGTTTTATTATCTATTTTCCTAAGTATTTAGGAAAATAGAGTCTCTTGTCTTTAAAATATATTATTCCATGCTTTTAAGCAGCTGCGGTTTTGGGAAATCTTTGAATACTTCTTCCGAGTGTTCAAGTTCTTCATCAGTAAGTGAATAATTATCCAAATCACCTGAAAAATATTTTTCATATGAACCCAGATCAAGAAGGCCATGACCGCTGTAGTTAAATAGAATAACTTTTTCTTCCCCTGCTTCTTTGGCCTTTTTGGCTTCTTCAATTACCTGTGCAATAGCATGATTTGTTTCGGGGGCAGGTATGATACCTTCTGTCCGTGCGAATAGAATTCCAGCCTTATAGGCATCAAGTTGTGTAATAGCTTTTGGTTCCATTAACCCCTCTGAAACGAGCTGACTTACTGTAGGAGACATACCATGGTAACGAAGTCCTCCGGCATGTACAGGAGGCGGTACAAACGCGTGCCCGAGACTATGCATCGGAAGAAGCGGTGTATACCTGGCTGTATCACCGTGATCATATACAAAAGGCGCCCTAGTCAAGGTCGGACAGGCTACAGGCTCAACCGGATATATATCAACATTTTTACCATGGATCTTGTCATAGGCAAAAGGAAAGGCTATTCCGGCAAAATTACTTCCGCCGCCGGCACAACCTATCACTATGTCAGGGTAGTCACCAGCTTTCTCAAGTTGCTTTTTCGCCTCAAGGCCGATTACTGTCTGGTGCATCATTACATGGTTCAATACGCTTCCAAGGGAATAGCGTGTTTCGCCGCTTGTATCACTTACAGCCGCCTCTACTGCTTCACTGATAGCTATACCC
>JBHPCX010000137.1:0-8254 GCA_042573485.1 Thermodesulfobacteriota bacterium
GTGTTACTTATTACGGTTACGGTTTTTCCTTTGCGTCCTTTCACCTGGCGGCTGATTCTGACTATGCCCTTATCAGGAAATTTTTCGGAGGAATTATTCTTAAGTTCTTTTTTCTTCTTACATGTACAGGAGAAAACAGGGTTACTGCATTGAGGGCAGATTCGGCCTGATTCTGTTGAGTATACCAGCCTGTTTTTACTCATTTTGTTTTCTTTCCTGTTCTTCTTTTTAATCGTTCTTTTTTCAGCGCCCTGATCTTATGGCCCTTTTCCTTGTGCGGAGGCAGTCTCCAGCCTGCCGGGTCACCGTTCTCATCGAAAATTTTACGAGGGTGGAGTCTTTTGCCGCATTTTGAACAGCGGTATATCCTGTCTCCATCAGTAACATCATCATGCTGAGTGCACCAGTCATCCATATCAGTTCCTGTAAAATTTCCTTAATTAGAAAAGGTTTGATGAATATTTTAACTAATGTAGTAAAAAGGAGGGTATAAAGCAATAGATAAGCTGTTTGTGCTACCTGGGTTGTTCTGTAAACACTGGACCCAAAATCATATTTGTTTGATGGAGAAGCCTTTAGTGTCACTTTTAGAGAATGGTTGAAATCCCCCGCCATTAGGTATAGAAAAGTTTGTATTGTCGCGTGGAGACTTGTCATACCGCGACTTGATCGCGGTATCCAGGAATTGTCAATGCTTCCTGATTTATAGCAGGTGTGTGATATTATGGATTCCGCGGTCGGAGCCGCGGAATGACAGGCGGTGGGATTCTCTCCTGACTTCTCGATATCAGGCTGCGCGGGAATGACATCTAATTGGGTTTTTCTGGTATAGTTGACTCTAATCAACTTGTTTGCGTCACGGGGAATCATTATTACTTTTCGATGTTTACCCTGCTGAAGGCTGATTGCAGCACAACACTTTTTTCCGTATCCCTGATAAAAGCGACAACAGACAGTTTTTCTCTGTCGATCTCATGCTTTTTTTGAGTCAATTTCATTTTGCGTTCTTTCTCTGTCTCATCAAGATGCGTTTCAAGTCCTTCAGTAATCTCTTTAAGATTGAAGGAATGCTCTGTGATTGTTTTCTTTGAAGGATCTATTACAAAACCCCGGTTACCTTCTCCCCCGAGGCTGCGAACCACCATGGGGTGAAATCGAAGAACACTCTGTCCGCTATATGACAATTCCTCTTCAACCAGGGCGATCTGGAGTCTCAATTCAGAGGACTCGCCCGTTACATTATCAACCGTGACCTTCGTATTGACTATCCCGTCTTTACAGGAAGTATCAAGCTGTATCCGGGCTCTGGCCGGTTCTACAAGTCTTGCTTCTATCATGGAATTCAACTTGTTGTAATAGTGATCGGCTTTTTCTCTGCCCCCTCCTCCGCTGGTCATTGCTCCGTCAATCGCGTAGGAAGGAGTGCCCCTTACTCCGCAGGCTTCCGCGCGGGCCAGAGTAGAAGGATTAGTCATTGGATCAGGGTAGGGGATATGCAGGTGATAGGCAACAAGGACAACCTCATCACGGGAGTAACGTTCCATTATTGCATCGAATGCCAGGCCTATGGCAGTGCATGGGGGTCAGCCGGCGCCTGTAAAAAATTCCGCGAGTACCGTCCTTTCACTGCGTGATGGATCCGGTAGATATTTGTCAACGTTTACGGGATTTGGAAAAAGCCTTTTATGAACAGTATCCAGCAATGCTTCCAGGCCATCGAGTGATCCGTTATGAGTTTTGCGGTAAAGGGCTTCGGTCCTTTCACGCGCGTCCTCTAACGCGCTTCCGGCAGTAAATATGGCGGCAGTAAGTAAGTCCATAGCCCTGGTATTGTCTCCCCTGCTTTCGGCGATCTCCGCGAGGCCGATTGCCGCCTGGGCGATAGCAGGATCAACATCATAAGCATCCTGGAGGATTTTTTCGCCTTCTGCTGTCCTGCCTTTTTCAAGGTATATTCTTCCGAGCGTAGTACTATAGGCCGCCAGCTCCTTGATATATTTTTCATCCATCTCATCATCAGAGGGTATGTCTTCACCCCATTCCACGTACTGTTTTTTCTCATACTCAATGAATTGACGTTTCTCAAGAAGCTCCAGGCTTTTAGAGGCGAATCTCTCAGCATCATCCAGAAATATTCCCGCCGATAACAGCTCTCTCGCGACAAATTGATAATTGTAGAAGTTTCCCCTCATCTGCTTTCCTGGTTTATCGGCAGGGGCAGTAACCCTGTCGGCTGCCGCGAATAGTTTTTCCCTATCACCAGGCCATACTTTTACTGTAGCTTTAAACATTTCACGTTTTGCCGAACCTATATATGAGCTGTCAGGGAAATCCATGATGAACTTTTCCAGAGCTTCCAGCTTCTTTTCAGGTTCTCTGATCCTATACGCTCCGTAGAAGGCCTCCTGGTCGGAATTTATATCCTGAGATGAATCCTGTTCTACTGCAGGCATCTCTTTTCGCTGATAACGATTCTGAATGAAAAGCAGGATTAATACAATCACGAGAATTACCGAAACAAATGAGGCAAGTTTATATTTACTGCTCATTACATCCCCTTTATGTTTTAAGAAAATAAATGATTTTTTACTTTTCTGACAATACCATGAATTCTGACAGGTTGTCGGGATAATTACCGGGAATAAACTCCATGATTGCCATTAAATCCATTTATAATCAACTCTAAAATTATCAGGAGTTATCTTTCCGCTGTATTATCCCCGGAAACCTTGAGGTCCTTTAATTCTTTTTCTATCTCTTCATTCATTGCCAGTTCTTCAAATATTGTCTTAAGGGAGGGTGCTCCATAAAAATAGGCCGAGTCGGTATTCGTTTCCAGATCCCTGATCCTGTTTTCCAGCTCATAGAGATACATGGTATCGAGGCTGCTCAACCGCCTGTTAGCCGGTTGAGCCCTTCTATTTTCCGTATCATCAACTTGATAAGTTTTTCCGGATTTTCTGACTTGCCCATTATTGAATTAATATTGGAGCTTATAATGTTCCGGAATCTGGCAAATATCCACATGATAGAAATTCCTTACTGCTAGGAATATTGCCAGGCGTAACTGAGTTTGGTGAAAATAGTATAGTTGGTCCTGGTAATATCATCCAGATCATCGTCCTGAAACCCGGTATCTGAATAACCTATAAAGAACCTGGTTTGCGGATTTATTTTATAGCTGTAGAGCAATTGAGTAGTCAGGTCCTTTGATCGACCGTCAATATCAAATGTATATAATGACTGATCCCGCTTTGTGTCAGAATATTGAACAGTGGCCCTGATAAAGCTTCTGAGGCCAAACTGGTAAGTAAGGCGTAAATCGCTCAAATTTGTAGCATACAGCCTGTTACCGTCAATATCCATTTTCTGATAATTATATCTCCAGTCTATCTGGAAATGCTTTCCTGTCTGCAATCTGAGCCGGGGACCTAAACTGGTCATCCTGCCTAAACGGGTATTCGCAAAATCAATACAGTCACCGTATTCAGCTTCAAGTTGTATCTCCATTCCGCCCTTTGGTCTTATTTGACTAAAGAAAGCAATGTTAAATTCATCAAAATATTTACCATTATAAAAACGTTCTCTTTCTGAATATCCCAGATCAAGATATGCCTGCATGGGACCCTCAGCACTAATTCCTATTTCAAACTCTTCCTCAAGTTTATTGCCTGATTCATCATAGTATTTATTCCAGCCCCCATTTATATCGAATCTGTTAAACCTGCTTTCAGGTCCAAAGCGCCATTTACGACTGCCGTGGATATTCATTTTTTTAAAATCTACACGGTTAATAAATCCCATATCAGCCCGGAAATCATTTCCATAGTCCTTGTAATGAGATCCCCAGTGCCAGCGTTCATCATCATGTTCGTACCTGAGGAAATAAGCGTAATCCTGAATTTTAGGTTTCTGATTAAAATCATTCTGAATTTGATAGGGATACTCAGAGTAGGATTTCATTAACAGCATATCGACAGTATCTTTATCTCCTATACGAATATTACCATCTATACCCAAAACTGTATTTGAGTAGTCATCTCCACGGCGGTCTGTAAAAATCATGCCAAGGTTCGTTTTCTGGTTAATATCAAGACGGTAACGGTATGCCGTATTGTATGATTTTATGTTTGCGAGTGAGCCGATCCGAGATCCTTGATTATCGGGGATGATGAAGTTTGTAGTTTCATCATTGGCGAAAAATAAACCATATGTATGTATATCCCGCTTTCCTGTGAGTTTAATACCGTAATCTGGTGATGAAATATTCCGCGTATAGACAAGGTTGTCATGGGTATTAAAATAATCCGCTCCATCCAGGAAAAAATCTCTCCTTTCCGGATAAAACAGGGAGAATGTATTATTTATATTGAGTTGTGCAACGTCAGCCTCAACCTGGGAAAAATCAGGATTTATGGTAGCATTCAAATAGAAATCCTGGTTAATTCCCCAGCGTATATCTATACCGGCCTGGGGGTCGAAATCCTCCTGCCACGCATCCTTTTCAGGTGAAGGGCGGTTTTCTGAATATGATGCTGTAACTGCAGGTACAAGCTGCAGGTTTACATCCTGTTTCAACTGGGCAAATCCCTGGGCTTTTTTCACCTGGCATAAATAGCATGATAGATTATCGTCCCTTTTATTGTTTGACAGCCTGGTACGTTTGTCTCTCGGATATCTTCTGATCAGGTCTATGCCCCATACTTGTTTATCCAATCCCTCGGGAAATCGAAGCTGGTTCAGGGGTATTTTCATTTCCACAATATACCCCGTATCAGTGATTTTACCGGCACTGTCCCAGATGGCGTTCCAGGAATCATCTTCATTATTGGCTATAGCATCGTAAATCAGATCCATTTGCACTCCAAGGGGGTTGACAAGAAGCTCATAAGCGCGCCGTTCATCATTAAATGTATCAATAACAATAGCGACAAAATCATCTTCATATGAAGCATCCCGATCCCTGTAAAAGGCGCGGATTTTATCGGGCTCTGGATCAGAGGCAATAAAAGCCAGGTAAAAATTATTGCCATCCTCCATCATCAGCGCCTCAGTCTCCACCGATGCCGGTGTATTTTCAGCAGGATAGGTTTCAAGATCCAGGAAAACCCGCTCAGCCAGTTCCCATTCTCCTTCGGTGATTTCTCCGTCAATAACAGGTCCGGATTCAGTATGGGGTATGTTGTAACTGATTATCGTCTCCGTCTCCTTTGCATGGGAATAGGTTGTCCCAGTTATGAGGAGGCAGGCTATACATAAAATAACAAAACAAAAAGTAGGGGGATGTGTTGAATTTTTGAATCTTCTTATTATCATCTGTCAGCTCCTGTTTTAGTGTATAGTAATTTCGGTTCTTTTAGCATTTGCACATTTTCAGCCTAAGAAAAAGAATTCCAATATCTATGTTAATGAATGTGGTTAAAACCGGCTAAGCACTGTTCCCAGGCTCTTAATTGCAGGCTGGATTGCTTCTATTGGTCGGGAGGGAGTATTATTGATACCAATATACTGTTTTTTTATTTTAAATGTTAAACGACCTTATATCTATCCATTTGTAATGTTCACACCACCATTGATTGTCCTGGCTTTAATAGCAGCGCCTCCTTCTCCAAGAGTGGTCTTTATGTTTTTTTTGATCCACCCCTGAACTTTTATGGGGAAATCGATTTTCATACCCCCGTTGACAGTACCTGCCTCAAGTTGAGCAGAATAATTCTCAGGAATGGAGAGTTTAATACCGCCGTTTGTTGTATGCAGGTCCAGGCCTTTACCCTTCCACCGGTCACCATTAAGCCTTGCTGTTATTCCCCCATTGGTTGTATGGGCGTCAACATCACCTGATATCCCTTCCAGTTTGATTCCGCCGTTCAATGTTTTTGCATCGATTTGACCATGTACATTGTCAATTGAAATCCCTCCGTTTAACGCATTCAGTTCAAGGTCGATGTTTTGAGGAACCATGAGGCGGTAACTTACGGTCCATGATTTTTTCGAATTAAAGAATTTCGGGCCCCTGGCCTTGATAGTTTGGTGTTCTGTTTTTATATCTATATCTGATAAGATTTCGCGCGCTTCTTCCCTGGATGCTGCTTTTGCCTGTACCCTGGCAGTCAGGCGAATGCTCTTGTTTTCCCACCCTTCAACACTGATTCCGCCATTAGGGCTTGCGTCCACATTTATTAAATCCCATACTTCTTCAATATCCAGTTCTCTTACTTCACAGACTTCTTTTCCGTTTTTAAACCAGCCTTCATCGCACCATGAATCATCATCTATTGTTTTCCAGCTGCCCGCGATGACCATGGATCCCGGTATGAGTAATGACAGTGCCAATAGAAACAGGAATGCAATAATAGATATTCTGTATTTATTTCGCATATTAATTTCCTTTTCGAATATAGATGTCGCCATCTATGGTGTTAAGATACACATCATGACCGCCGCCGTTAATACGGGTCGTGATATAATTTGACTGAAAGATATTAAGGAAATTAGTTTTGTGTTCAGTTGTTGCTGTTTCATCCTCCACCTCTCTGCCCATAGTTACATCACCTTCAAAACCCGAATATACATCACCTTCCATTGTTCTTGCCATGATATCGGCTTTAGTGCCTTTGGGAAGGGTAATGTCTATGTCACCGTCCACGGAGCTGAAATACAGAGCACCGTCTTTGTTCAACTTTTTAAAGGTTACGGTTATGTCTCCATCAACAGTGCTGGCAATAACTTCACCCTCAATATTTTCAGCATTGATGTCGCCATCCACTGTGTTGACTTCAATACTCCCTGCAAAATTTTTAATATTAATCTCGCCTTCCATGATACCGTAAAACACTCCGCTCAGTGTTCTACCGATAATACCGGTAACAAAACCATTCTGGTTTGGCTTGCCTGGTTTAACTGGCTTGACAATGCCGGTCAGGAGCTTGTTCATGAATCCGCTGTTGCCATATGTATCTTTGTTAATATCACTGCCGAATTTGAGGATTGAATTATTGGGAACCTTTACATCCAGGTCAATTTCTTCGTCTATGGGGCGTGATATAATAACAATATTATTTTTTTTGTTGTTGATGATATTGAATCCGCCGCCGCCTATTTTTTTAAGCCCTTTTGCCTTTTCACTGACTTTATCATCTTTGAATATCTTTTTATCTGTAGATATCACGACCTTATTTCCATTGTATCCGGTGACGTTAAGGTCCCCGTTGCCGGTAAACTGAATTATTCTTTCTGCATTCGGATCACCGAACTCTACTACGGAATCGTAATTTTTATCTTTTGAAAAAGAGATGGTCGGGCTTAGTATCAAAAAAATCAGGAGTACTTTTATGATATAATATTTTTTCATGTTACCCTCCGGGTTATAGTAACTAAATAAATTCTTTCAGTGCTGTTTTGGCACGCTCTTTTACATGTACATTTGTTCCGGGATCATTGATGAGTCTTACAAGTGTTGAAGATGAATCGGGTTCCTTTATAGATGCCAGCAGGTCAATCAAAGAGACCTGCACCAGCGGGGATGATTGGAGACTGAGTGACTTGACCAGTTCATGCCTCACGTAATCATTATCGGCAAAATTAGCAAGGGCGTTTACAGCCGCCATCCTTACATTCACATTTGAGTCACTGTTTAACAGTAACAGGAGTGTGGAATAAAACTGCCTGTCAACATTCTTCAACTGGTCGGTTGTAGTCAATTGACCGGTCATAGTCAGTCCGTTTATTCTATCCATTGCTGATGACTCATTCAGGAGTGAAGCCATGACAACCTGATGTAAATTATTGACGCCATTTTGCAGTTCTTCAATCTTTGAGTCAGCCTTTTCATTGATGTTTAAACCAGTAACCAGCCCAATAATAAGCACGGCCACTGTTGCCGCGAATTGCGTCAACGGGCGTTTCGGCCACCAGGAATCCAGCCAGTTCGAGAACATGTCATACAGTGACGTGTCAGTATTATTATTCATGCCCAGGCTGTAGGAATTGATCATGTTCTCGAAGTTCTTCTTCAGTGTTTCTGAAGGTTCCTCCATCTCTATATCATCTAATTTCAGCCAGACGGATTTTACGTTTATCAATTCCGCACGGCATTCACCACACTACTGAATTCAGCAAGTAAATTGTCACCCTTGGCATCGACAATACGGCCTTTATATTCTTCAACAAGTCTGCCTATCATTTTCTTGTTTTCTTCCACAGACTGAATAGTCCATGCCTCATCTTCCTCCATAAGTCTGCTATACCCGACAAC
>JBHPCX010000138.1:0-8231 GCA_042573485.1 Thermodesulfobacteriota bacterium
GACGCGTGGACAAGATCAAGCATCTTCACACCGCGGTACATATAGAAATCCTGATTCAGGATCTCCCGCCTCGCGGTTCCGACCAGATCAATGTCTGGAAGATTATTCATATAGTCATATACTTTTTTCAGGCGGTTATTTTTGAAATCCTCAAGCACAGCGCTGAAACGCCCTTCAACTTCACCCATGAAAACCGAATCACAGTGATCTGTTAATTCTTCACCATGGAGCATTGCCGCGATACCGCCGAATATAACAGGTATATTCATTTTCCTATACCTGTCGGCTATTTCAATAGCCCGCGGAACCTGGCATGTTAACATGACTGATATGGCGACAAGATCCGTTCCTTTACCGTAATCAATCTCCTGGAAAGTCTCATCGATAAAGACGAGATTAATTTCTTCCGGCACTTCCGCTGCAAAAACAACAGGCCCATGGGGAGGAAGGTGGAATTCAGTCTGCCTTTCCAGTTTCGGCCATTTAGGATATATAAGTGTTAAATTCATTAATCTATTTCCTTGGTTTTAAATTTACATTTTAAAATCTAATAAATCAGGAGTCTTCAATAGAATTAATAGATTCCCTGCTCCCTGCCGTTAACGTCATGCCCGTGCAGACGGGCATCCATTTGTTTTAGTATTTAAATATCTAAAATGGATTCCCGCTTTCGCGGGAATGACAGAGGCGCTGGCTTCCACATTCCTTAAAAACAGCATCTTTACAGGTGGAACCACGGAATCCAGATGCCTTAATATCTGAACAGGTTACGCATCCAATTTGTTTTTCAGGCATTCTTTCACACACTCTGCAATATCATTAATTACAGACTTGTCTAATAATACATTACCTGCCCTATCCATCGAAAGCATCCCGAAATGCCTTCTTTCATCATTGATACTCTTTTCAATAACAATAAAAATAGATCCCGGCTTTACTGTATCATTCACCGGGAAATTTGAAGGAGGCTCAACATCACATATCCCCGCAAGCATAATATTGCACTCTCCAAGGTTAATGCATTCCATAGCTGAGACAAGAGCTGCCGTTCCCTTGTTTGTCTTCTCATAATAAATATAATTCGGGCCTGTCAGTCCAAAGAGAATAGCTGCATACCCGAGAAAGACATTGGAAAGAGTATGGGTAAAAAGATTAGGTTCAGGAAGGCTGCCGTCTTCAGCGACTACAGTGTCATGGTAGTCAAGATCGGTTTTCAAACAGCCGTATACTGTTGAAGCCACAATGCCTATTTCACGCTTTTCATCACATTCATAAAGATACGCGTCATACAGGGCATTTGTTATTGTCTGTAGCCCCAGCAATGAGAAGCGGTCCAGGCGTCCTTTACGAAACACGGGATTAGGCGGAAAATCTTTACCGGAAATATCCTTTAAAATGCCCTCATTATACTCAAAAGGATCATTGTTGCTGCCTGTTCCATTCCCATCGGCAGTTATCCAGCTTATCCCGGTAATATACATGTTATGATTCAACCCCTCTTCCCAAAACAACTGCTCCGTTAACACCGGCAAATCCTGAATTAGTAGACAGGATATATGAAATATTTTTCTTTACCGGTTCTGAACTCACCAGGTCTTCAGCTCCTTTCTCAGGCATGGAAAATCCAATAGTCGGTAATATCAAACCATGTAAAAGACATTCCAGGCTAAGTGCGGCTTCAATGCCGCCTGCCGCCCCGAGGGTATGTCCGATCGCGCCCTTGACAGAAAATATCGGAACATTAACATCACCAAATACCTTTTTATATGAAGCAAGCTCCATGGAATCATTGTGATACGTACCCGTACCGTGGGCACAGATCGCTGAAACAGAATCAGCGGATATTTCTGCTTTGTCCAGGGATCTTTCTATTGCCAGTGAAAGACCGCAGCCATCCTTGTCCGGCCTTGTTATATGTGTGGCATCATTCGTAATACCCCATCCTGAAAGTACGCCTCTGGGCTTTTTATTCAGTTCTTTTGCTTTTTCAGGAGCCATAAGCAGCAGTGTCGCTGCCCCTTCTCCTATGGACATCCCCTTCCTGTTTTTATCAAAGGGCATGCAGAATGAGGGAGTCATTGCCTGTACACTGCAGAAGCCTGAAAAAACAAATTCAGTTACAAGATCAAAACAGCAGACTAATACAGAATCACATCGTCCGCTCTCTATTAAGGCTGCGCCTTTTGCCAGGGCAACAGTTGATGACGCGCAGGCCGCGCTTACATGGAGGCTGCCCCCGGAAAGAGATAATTTCTCTTGAATATAATCTCCAATGTAAGGTGGAAAGCAATCGTCGGAGTTGCCCCCGGGAGATTTGTACAGATCAAGAATCCTGTCTATACCTGCCTTGGTTGAGGCCGTTATTAAGAAGGTATCGGATGGGATTGTCCCTGCCTTTAATAAAACCCGGTCAATCAAATCATAAATCGCGGATTTATCATCACCTTTCTTTAAATCCGAAATACAGGCCGCCATTTCAGCATAATAACCGTCTACCGGAAAACGGTTTACTTTCTTTATGCTGCTTCTGCCTGAAAGTATACCTCTCCATAAATATTCCAGGTCATCACCATATGGTGTAACTGTATTGGTATCTGTTATCCAGATAGAAGTTATTTCAACTCACCTGCCTTCCATTTGTTACAAAATTCATCATAAAAAGGCGGCAAAACCATGTATAAATTTTTATCGAGATCGAGCATTACCTGAACGGTATAAGCGGATGTCATCAGATCCCCTTTATCATTCCTGATAGTATATTCATAATTAAGCCTTGCGGCATCCGACCAGTGCAATATGCCTTCTATGATGAATATATCCGGGTACATCAATGGCTGATGATAATCTATGTGCATCTTTTTGATGGGCGCTATAACACCGTTCCCGTGAAAGTCCAGATAATTGATACCGTATTTCTCACCAAGAGTGCCCCTGGCATCCTCAAAAAAACTTGGATATCGGCCATGCCAGACTATTCCAAGTTGATCCACCTCCTCAAACCTGACTTTCCGTTCCACTTCAACACGCAGAGGCTGCGGGGAATCTTTCCCTGTTTCAAAGTATGGTTTCAGCACTTCATATCCTCCTTTAAAGGACAGAAATATATGGTAAATGATGACACAGATTTGTCTCCTGATGTTATTATCACTTTGCTCTTTTGAATATCATCTGCCGCAACATCAACACATTTTACTGTTATCTGGTCATCAGGCCTGATTTCTGCCAGGAATTTTGCTTTTTCTATTAATGTTACCTTAATTCTGCATCCCTTCTGCCGCTCAACAAGGACTTGAGCTGTAAGCAGCTGTATTACAGCGGGAAGAAGCGGATACCCGGGGAAATGCCCTGAAAAACCGATAAACTCCTTTTTAAAACAGAATTTGCCGGTAATTTCTGAAGGATCATCCTGCTTGAAGGAACCCAGGGCTGATTTTTCAATTGCGTCTATTAATTTATCCATTTTCAATCCCGTCTAAAGGTGTTTCAGTGCCGGCTTTTCTGTCGGCATAACCGTATAAAGCAGGAATTACATATATTGCCGAAGGAATGGCCGCGCCTATACCCAGCAGAACAGTCAACCCGATGGAATATAAGGCCGGGTGCTGTGCAAAGACCAGGGCTCCGAATCCTGTAATAGTAGTTAAACCTGACACCAGGACTGCCGTGTCTGTATCATGTTCATAGTCCTCGGAACATCTACATACCATAAAAATCCCGTAATCAATACCCAGTCCGATTATAAGAATAGAGGAAATCACATTGAACATATTGAATGATATGTTGAAAAGTCCCATTATTCCAAACATGAATATTATACCTGTCACCACCGGTACCATGCTAAGTAGTACCTTCTTTAAATTCCGGAACAGCGGTATAAGAAGTAGTAATATAACTAGTAAGGCGCCGGCTATGAATTTAATAAAATCATTCCCTACAGTTTTTCTGATTATTTCCCCAAAATACTTCTGTGACACAAATCTTACACCCTGAGGGCTGTCAGCACTTTGCAGAAGGGTTTTTATACCCCCGGTGTCCGGGGCAAGCGTGAGGACCCTGACTTTGCCTTTATAGGACATAATCAGTGAATCAAAGAGTACCGTCATTCCGGTTTTCTTGATATCTTCAGGTAAAATCAAAGAGGCATTTGTCTCCAGGGACTTGTAGAATGGTTCGAAGGCGTCTTCGGTAAATCCTATAGAACCGCCCTCATTTTCGAGCAGGCCCTTAACCAGGCCCTTATTGGCTGACCAGAAGGAGTTCCATGCGGCCCTATTGGACTTCTGGGTCTTAATGGAGGGAAGAAGTGGAGCAATGCTTACTATACCATTATCACCTGAGTTTTCGGAAAGATACTGAAACAGCCTGTCATTTACTTCCAGGGCCGATTCAATATCATCCCCTTCGGAAAATATCATTAATTTACTGCGGACATCTCCCCAGATGTCCCTTATATGAGTTTCAAATTCCACAAGTTCATCAGATGTATAGTTTAATTTATTGAGATCACCATTAAAGCTGATCTGCCTTCCTGTCCAGATACAGCCGGCAAGCAGGATAATCCATACACAGATAATCAATAATGGACGGCTGACCTTCCCCTGTATAAGCAGTATATTCTCTGATTTACCCTTACCTGATAAAGACGCCTGCATCATTTGAGGTAACAGGATCAGTGTAAAAACCAGAGATACGAGGACACCGATAATTGAAAAGGCACCCAGCTGCCTCTGGCCCGGCAAATCGGAAAACAGCAGCAGGGAAAGGGAGCATATTATTATCAATCCGCCAAACAGTACCGGGCGGGAAACCTCCGAAATAATGTGTGATGAGTCACGCCCCCTGTCCTCACGGCGAAGGGCAAAGTAAACATGCAGGCTGAGATCATCAGAAAGGCCCAGCAGAACTGATCCGAAACCGATTGTAATAGCTGAAACTGCTTTGTATATGAATGATACACCCACAAGGGCGATTGCAAATGACGAAAAGGATATCAGCAGGATAAAAGAAGCTCGCCAGTTCTTTAAAAAGAGAAAGAATAAAATAATCAGGCACAGGGAGGATATGGACAGTACAACAAAAAGATCTTTTTTAATGGCCCTTGCATTGGCAACGGAATAGCTCTGGGGACTCACCATGTACAAATCCACATTATCCGGGACAATCCTTTTCTTGAGAGAGTCCAGTTCGGCCAGCATTTTCTCCGCGTTGGAAATATCTGTAACGTCTACACTCGTGTCAGCTATTATCAGGATATTATTGCCTGACCGGTCAACAAAATGATTATCCTTCAAGGTAGCTTCAGGAATTATGTTTAATGAAGCAAGCTTTCTGAAAATAAGAGACTTAAAATCCAGCGGATCCAGCCTGAAATACCCGGTAAAGAGCGATCCTTCAGGTAAAAATAGGTTCGAATATCCTTCCATCAGCTTTTCGCGGACATTTTCCTCTTTTAAAGCAGTTTCGATATTTTCAAGGTCATCATTGTCCGTAAGGTTTGGAAGGGATTTTATGACAAAATCATAGATATCCATATCCTGACCTGATACCGGGCCTGTGGTGACATTAGTAATGTAAGATGACGACAGCATATTCTCAGCAAGAGAATCCGCTATCTTTGTAAGGTCCTGTTTTTTTTCAGGAGCCGTATTTCTCAGGTTTATGATGAGTTTGTGCATGAATGGAGTCTGCTGGAGAAGATTAAATTCCAGCAGGAAATCTCTGTGGTTATCCGGAAGAAGAGATTTGATGTCTTCAGACAGCCTGATATTTCCCAGGTAGAAAAAACTTGCTAATATAATTATTGAAACCGATATAAAAAGCGCGGAACGCCTCCGGGAAAAAAACAGGTATAAATGACGAAAGATGCCGAAAAAACCCATTAAAAAATGTCCTCGTCAAGACTGGCATTGATTACCATATTATCAAAAACAATCTGTGTACAGCCTCCCTTTTTTTCATTTATTTCAATGCGTTCCACATAATTTTCTGTTTCGGAAAAAGTCAGTATTATGGATTCGATATATTTCTTTTCCATGGATGACAAAGGCAGCAGTTTTATCTCTACCGGTTCTTCATTCATTAGAATAATTTCATACCCCGCCTTCAGATTATCAAAATCCCCCTCGGCCCATGCGAACACCTGGTTTGATATAACGCCGATTATAGGTTCCTTCCTTACATCAAACCTCCTTGGTTTTCCACTCTCGCCGCGCCATTTTTTTCCCTGCTTCCCGTTAACAACAAAACCCATGTTTACAGGCTCAATTACCTCCCAGCGCAGGCAATCAGGCTTTTTATAGTAAAGCTTCCCTTTAGAGTCAGGCATATCCTTCAATATTTCGATTTTCTTTTTCTGGACAAAATCACCTGTAAGGGTCACGATTTCAGAGGATGCCTCTTTTATGCGGAGTAAAATGGATTCTGTTCTATCGTGATCTATAGATGTATCCGGTTCATCACCAAACACACCTGAGGAAGTGAGAAGGAGAAATAATATTGAAAAATGTATGGTTCTGTATCTAGGCATCTTTATAAAAAAATCGTCTCTCGTTTCTAGTTTACCCTGTTAAATCCGCTTAGCGGGCTGCGAAGCAGCATTTAACAGGGTGAATAGTCTCTGGTTTAAAAGCCGTGTATCGTTTCTAGTTTCTGGTCTCTGGTTTTGAATTCAAAATTCAAGACTTGTCCGCCTCTGGCGGATTCCAAATTCCAAGTTTCAAGTTCCAAGTTCCAAAAAGCTGATTATAACACATAAAAGTTTTTCTAACCTGGAATATGGAACATGGAATCTGGAATTTAAGGTGTGTCTTTTCACTGACCCCCGATACCCGGTCCCGCATCAAGTGCGGGATAAACTCCGGCGGGTATCCACCAACACCGTCATGCCCGCGCAGGCGGGTATCCACCAACACCGTCATGCCCGCGCAGGCGGGCATCCATTTTGTTTTTGTTTTTAAATATCTAAATCCAAAATGGATTCCCGCCTGCGCGGGAATGACACACTGCTAACTAGCCAGCATCCCATCCTCCCCTGTCCTCTGTCATCTGGTATTTAAACCTGGAACCTGAAACCTGGAATTTGGAACCTAAAACCTGCCCCTTACACCTGTTTTCCCCGATTTTGATATAATCAGGCATCCTCCGGAACCCAGAGTTTAAGAGATCCGGAAGCAAGTTCTTCTCCCCTTCTTTTTAATATTCCCTTGATGATAGAAAACCCGGAGAAAGACTTTGTTATCGCTATATGGCTGTGAATGATATCATCGCTGTAACATTCTTTTTTATAAAGAAATTCCCGGATCTCCACCAGAAATCCCTTTTTAATATCTTCACTCTTCTGCAGGCTGCTGAATCCTTTTACCGCCGCGGCAGATTGAGCCAGTATCTCTACCATGGCAAGTTCCCTCAGGCTGTTATCTTCATTCAGAAATAAATTATCAGGGGCAAGGATTGATTCAACAACACCGACCTCACCTGAAAATTCCAGCAGGTTAGTGACAAAAAGAAATGGCGGCCTGTGGGGCACTAACTGATCAGCAGGCATTGGTAATTTCAGATCGATATCCATCAGTGAATCACCTCATCCTTTTTAATTCATCAGCAATGAGTGACTTAACATGTTTACGCATCTCAATATGGCCATATGATCCTTTAAACAGGGAGGGTAACACCGGTGGTAAAGCCTTCATTCTGACCCTGGCACGTTTAAAATACCACCTCCCGGGAGGAAATAAATCATCTGTTCCTGTAATGCATAAAGGGACTATGGGCATGCCAGCCTCAATAGATACTTTAAAGGCTCCTGAATAAAACCGTCCAAGCTTTCCATCACGGCTGCGGTGTGCCTCAGGAAAGAATAACAGTACGCCCCCACTCATTAATTCTTTTTTGCATGCTTCAAAAGATTTTTTCCACGAAGACCTCTCAACATCCAGATATTGAGCCATCTTCATGAAAGGGCGATACCATGCCATCTTAAATGGCCATGAACGAATAGCAAAGCATACATTATTAAAGGGAAGAGCGCCCATGAAAAAAGTATCGAAAAAGGAGAGGTGGTTTGGGACAATAATACAGGGAGTCTGGATTTCTTCTTTTCTCAAGCCCCGGGTTCGTAGATTAGTAAAAGGATGGGTAATAGCTAACCAGCCCCTGCCGTAAATCCAAACAAATAACCGGATAATCCTGACTGTATCAATACGTCCCGCGATCTTAAAGCAGATAAAAGCAAA
>JBHPCX010000139.1:0-8041 GCA_042573485.1 Thermodesulfobacteriota bacterium
TTAAATCTTCGGCTTTTTGTTTGGCGGGACTATGGATAAAATACTAGTTATATATCTGTAGTTAATAAGGTTGTGACTATTGCTATAAGTCTTAAAAACTACAGACATTAAGAAAGCATAGTTTACAAGAAGAAGATTATTGACGCGGAGCGTCAAAAGGATGAATTCCCACGGAGACCATGGGGACTAGAAAAAAGTTTCGGATTGACTGATTTCTCCTCTCGTTACCATGGTCGACCTGGGAACGAGAGGTAAGTAAAGCCTACGCGGATAAACTTACTGATATATTGATGACGACATGATCCTGTCATCATGCATAAAGAGATTCAATTGAAATCATTTAAAATTCCCCCAACAATATCGTTGGGGGATTAAAATAGTAAAATATCATAAAGAGATATGACCAATATCTTGTGATGATGTTATGCCTATATTCAGGTCCTTTAGAAGACCGCTGGATAAATCGAAGACAAAACCGTGGATTGTTACCTTTTGTCCTCTTTGCCACGCACCCTGAATGGTAGGAGTGATACTCACATTACTGGCCTGCTCCAGGACGTTTAACTCGGAAAGACGGTCAGCCCTGTGCGGGATCTCTTCTATTTTCATGAGTTCATCTTTATATTTAAGGTAGACATCATTTATATGGAGCAGCCAGTTATCAATCAAACCATGCGGTTCTCCTTTAACCGCAGCGGTTACTCCCCCGCAACTATAATGCCCGCATACAACGACATGTCTCACCTTTAACACATCAATTGCATATTGAAGCACTGACAGAAAGCTGAAGTCAGTATGCACTGCCATGTTTGCAATATTACGGTGTACAAATATGGTCCCGGGAGAACTACCCGTTATTGTATCCGGCGGAACACGGCTGTCTGAACAGCCTATCCATAATATATCAGGTGACTGTCCCTTTGAAATAGTGTCAAAAAAAGCCGGATCTGATTTGGAAATCTCTGCGGACCATTCACGGTTACCGGTAAATATTTTTTCAATTGATTTCATAAGCTGTTTTCCTCCTTTTTCAGGCAGTGTTAACGTTTCATCCTGAGGTAGGCATCTACAAAAACGTCTATATCACCGTCCATAACCTTATCCAGGTTCCCTACTTCTTCATTTGTTCGATGGTCTTTTACCATTCTGTAGGGGTTAAATACATAGGACCTTATCTGGCTTCCCCAGGCAATGTCCTGCTGGTTTTCGTGCATTTCCTGTTTTTTCTTGTCTAGTTTGCTTTTTTCCAGTTCATAAAGCCTCGACATTAAGACCTTCATTGCCATTTCCCTGTTTCTGTGCTGTGATTTTTCATTCTGGCATTGAACAACAATATTTGTCGGCAGGTGAGTAATTCTTATGGCTGAACTTGTCTTGTTCACATGCTGGCCGCCGGGACCACTGGCCCTGAACGCATCGATACGCAGATCTTTTTCGTCAATATTTATATCAATGTCCGTATCTACTTCCGGAAGGATGGAAACCGAAGCAAATGATGTGTGACGCCTCCCTGTGGCATCAAATGGAGAAATCCTTACCATTCGGTGAATTCCATGTTCGGATTTAAGGTAGCCATAGGAATATCGTCCTGAAACAGTAAATGTAACACCTTTTATTCCTGCCTCATCACCTTCCATATAGTCTATTACCTCAATTGAAAAACCCCTCGTTTCACACCACCTGAGGTACATCCTGTAGAGCATTTCAGCCCAGTCCTGCGCTTCAGTTCCTCCGGCGCCGGCGTTTATTGAAACGATGCTGTTTCTCTTATCATCAGGATCACCCAGAAGTGACTGTAGTTCAAGCTTTTCTATCTGTTTTTCAAGGTCATCTGCTTCAGTTATTACCTCGGAGATTGTCTCATCATCATCTTCTTCAATGGCCATTTGAATTAATAAATGGACGTCATCCACCCGGATATTTAATCCCTCCCAGGCATCGATAGTATCTTTAAGGTAGGCTCTTTCCTGAGATATGGAAGACACTTCCTCTTGATTTCCTTTCCAGAAATCCGCCTTTGCCATGATTGAATCGAGTCTGTCAAGTTCTCTTTTTTTCCCCTCCAAGTCAAAGATGACCTCGAAGGCTGGTAAGTGTTTCAGAAAGTTTTTTGATTTTCTCTTCTATCTCATTTTCCATATCTAGTCCTCCTGAAGGAATTATAATCCCTGTTTCTGTTTTAACATTTCATTTTTTGTCTTTTTGCCGTGAAACGACGATAAGATATCTCAAAGCAAGTTTTAATCAAGCATATTATTAAAATGAAATGGGCAAATATATCTCCAAAGCGTGAATAGAAGGGAAGAGGATGATCTTCAATCCTGACATTTCCTGTTATTGATTCCGAAGTGAAAAGCCCTCCCAGGGCTTTAACTGTTCCCGTTGGAGATATTATTCCGCTAAAACCTGTATTGGCTGACCGGATCAGAGGAATCCTGTTTTCAATTGCCCTGAAAATTGACATATAAAGATGCTGGTAGGGTGCGCTTGTTAATCCAAACCAGGCATCATTTGTTATGTTAATGAGTACCCGGGCCCCTTTTTCCGTCAGTTCACGCGATATTTCAGGAAATATTGCTTCATAACAAATAAGGATGCCTGATGATATCCCATTCAACACCAATGGATCAAGTGATTCTCCCGGTGAAAAATCTCCGGCGGCCGGAACAAGCCTGTGCACAAACGGCAGCAGCTTTTTAAGTGGTACATACTCACCGAATGGTACAAGATGCATTTTGTCATACTGCCCTTTTAGATTTCCATCGGGTGAAATAGAGAATGCACTGTTCATATATGATATTTCTCTTTCTTCACTCCTGTATGAAGGGCTGCCGAAAATGAAATGCGCTCCGCTTCTTTTTGGAATATCATAAAGGACTCCGGTGAAATCATTGTTATCCTGAAAAAAGAAAGGTATGGATGTCTCAGGCCATATGATGATATCAGGATTGAAGTCATAGGTGTTTTCCGTGAGAGAAAGATATTTTTTTATCGTATCCTCCTCGTATTTCGAATCCCATTTTACAGCCTGATCAATATTCCCCTGAATAATTGAAATATTCAGGACCTTGTTCACTGCCGCGTCTCCCGAGTATTCCTTGACACGGTAACTTCCATAACTGACTGCCAGGGCAATAATTACAGCAAGCAGCAGTGCCTCGGAAAAAATATATTTTTTATCTATACTTTTTCGAATATCCGAAACCAGAATAAAAATCAGTATGTTGACGGCCGCTATTATGAATGAAATTCCATATACACCGGTTATATCCGCTATCTGTATCAACAGGTTCTGATTAAACTGGCTGTAGCCCAGCAGGCACCATGGAAAACCTGTCAATATCTCTGCCCTGATATATTCAAGGGATGTCCAGAATCCGGCGAACAGGAATATTTTAATCCTGCTTCCAATAAAATTCATTACAAGGAAAGAAAAAACACCGGTATAAAGAGAAAGATAGATGCACAGGAGAAAGAGAATTAAGATGCCCGCAAACATGTTCAGGCCGCCGTATGTACTGATGACATTAAAAATCCAGTATAACAGGGTAATGTAATGGGCTAACCCTGCAACAATTCCCAGTTTAAAAGCATTAAGTGGAGGTTCACCTTTAATCGCGATCAACAGGGGAACCAGCGAAAACCACGCAGCCAGGTGAAGGTCTATTGATGGAAACGCAGCAGTTAAAAGAAACCCTGAGAGTATTGCTAAAGAAAATTTTCTGACCGGTAAAGAAAGCATAAAAATAACCTGAGAGAAATTGGTTTAGTCTGTGTTCTAATAAGATAAATTAAACAGATTAAACAGAATCAGTGATGTCAATGTTCTGTTATTTCCTGTTCGTCCTGGACGGAAGATGGGATATGTGTAATTAATACTTTGTCTATTTTTCGCTCGTCAGCTGATTTAATTTTTATTTCAAACTCGTTATGGGTAATGGTGTCACCGGTTGCAGGAATTTTGCCGAGAATATGAATAATAAAACCTCCGACCGATTCAAACTCGCCTTCAGGCAATTTTATATTGAAATGATCTTCAAGTTTTTCAGTTTCAAGCCGGGCGTCAACAATAACCGTGTGTTCATCGATTACATTCAGCATCGGTTCTTCATGATCATGTTCGTCCATAATTTCACCGACAATCTCTTCAAGAATGTCTTCAATGGTGATTATTCCGGCTGTTCCGCCATATTCATCAGTAACCACGGCAAGATGTGTCTTTTTTGCCTTGAAATTGCGCAGCAGGGCACTCACTTTCTGGCTGCCGGGTATAAAATATGTTTTCCGTAAAATACCAGGGTCAATTCTGGAGTCAGAATCGTTACCGAATAATTTCAACAGATCCTTCGCGTGGAGTATCCCGATTATTTCATCAATATTATCCTTGTAAATGGGGATTCTGGTATGACCGCAGCTTGTTACAAGCCGAAGGAGTTCATCAAGTGTTGAATCGATAGAGGCTGAGGATAAATCAGTTCGCGGAATCATGATTGAAGAGGCGGTTGTTTCCTTTAGCTCCAGCACACCATGGACCATTTCCGATTCTTCATCGGTTATTAAGCCCTTGGCCTGGCCTTCATCCATAAGGTCATTGATCTCTTCAGTAAGATCCGATCCATTCTGGAGATGATGCTTTTTTATTCTGGAAAATATTTTACTTAATATACTTCGGTCTGAATCTTCTTCCAAGGAATTCCGTTTCTCCTTGTTTATAAAGTAGTACCCAAAAATAGATATTTTAAAAAAGTTATAATCAAAATATCACATAATAGATTAAAATGATATGTTTTTTTAATAGGATTGACAATAAAATACAAAAATACTATTCTTCCTGTCAAATATTGGAAAAGGAAGAAAATCCATGGGTTAACGAGTCTGATTGACAATCATGGATATTAAGAGTAAAAAAGAAAAAAAGCGGGCATAGCTCAGCTGGTAGAGTACAAGCTTCCCAAGCTTGGTGTCGCGGGTTCGAGCCCCGTTGCCCGCTCCAGGAAGGTACAGGTAAAGGTCCTGATTCCCTTTTTGAGGTTATTAACCAGAGGTTCTGGTGATCGGTTGATCTTCTTCGAATTGCGGACAGTGTTTAACGATATATTGCTGTTAGGTTTAAGGCAATCTATCTGATGTGAATATTGTCGATAATTCTGAAGCGGGTCTTATAACCCGCTTTTTTATTATTATTGATCAGTGACTGCTTCCCCGTGAAGGACTTTCTAAAAGTTAGAATTCCGATAATCCTGTTATTTTTTATTAAGTCTTTTAAGGGATAAGGATATGGTCAATCATGATTGCGGGGAGAGTAAAATTTGATAAACACTGCCCTGATAAGAAATCAGGTATTTGATATAGCGTCTCCAATTCTCGAAGATATTGGATTTGAATTGATTGATGTTGAATACCTTTCAGTGAATGGAAGGTGGATCCTCAGATTGTATATAGATAAGGAAGGCGGCGTAACAATAGATGACTGTGTCAGTGTAAGCAGGGAGCTCGGAGACCTGCTGGATGTCAAGGATATAATAAACCATGAATATGTGCTGGAAGTATCTTCTCCGGGACTTAACAGACCATTGAAGAGAGAAAAGGATTTTATCAAATATATCGGTAAAAAAATAAAATGCAGGATGGCTGGCCCTGTGGACGGGCAGAAAATTTTTTCAGGACTTTTAAAGGATCTGAAAGAAGGTAGGATATTCCTGAAAACTGAAAACGGAATAGTTGAATTATCCCTGGATGATATTGAAAAGGCCAATCTGGTTTATGAATTTGGTAATTAAATGGCATCTTTAAAAATAATTAATAATGGAACTTGTTTGGGAAATGTACAATAACAGCCTTAAGAACGGAGTGTAATCGATATGGCTTCAGATTTAATAAAGGTATTGGATCAGGTAGGTCGTGAAAAGGGTGTTGAGAGAGATACTCTGATAGCTACCCTGGAGGAGGCAGTGAAAGCCGCTGCCAGAAAAAAACTTGGCCAGAACTATGACCTGGAAATTAATTTCAATGAAGAATTGGGAGAGATTGAAATTTTTGAATTTAAAGAGGTTGTAGAAAAGGTGGAAAACGAAAACCTTGAGATTTCTCTTGAACAGGCCGCTGAAATAGACCCTGATGCTGTTATCGGCGATAGCCTTGGAATAAGGATGGAGCTGGATGAGCTTGGAAGGGTGGCAGCACAATCAGCTAAACAGGTTATCATGCAGAGGCTGCGGGAAGCTGAAAGAAATATTGTTTATGATGATTTTAAGGACAGACGAGGTGAGGTTATACACGGTATTGTCCAGAGGTTTGACAAAGGGGCCATCATTGTAAATCTGGGTAAAGCAGAAGCAGAGCTTCCGCCGAAAGAACAGATACCAAAGGAGTCATACAAACAGGGTGATCGTATTCGGGCCTATATTTTAGAAGTTAAACAGTTCAGCAGAGGGCCTCAGATAGTATTGTCCCGTACGCACCCTAATTTCCTTTCCATGCTGTTTGAAAATGAAGTGCCTGAAATATCAGAAGGCATAGTTAATATAATTCAGGTTGCCAGAGAACCCGGCAGCAGGGCGAAAATAGCAGTCTCATCGAAAGATAGTGATGTTGATCCGGTAGGAGCCTGTGTTGGAATGAAAGGCTCAAGAGTTCAGGCCGTTGTACAGGAACTGAGAGGTGAGAAGATAGATATAGTTACCTGGGACCATGATCCGGCTAAATTTATATGTAATGCGCTTTCACCTGCTGAAATAATTAGAGTTGTTGTTGACGAGGCGAACCAGTCAATGGTTGTTGTTGTTCCGGATGATCAGCTTTCGCTGGCAATTGGAAGAAGAGGTCAGAATGTAAGGCTTGCATCTAAAATTTCCGGATGGAATCTGGATGTAACAGGTGAGACAGATTACAATAATGATCTGAAGGAGTCATATAATTCATTACTCAGTCTTGAAGGGGTTGGTGAAGCAATTGCAACTGACCTTTATCAGGAAGGCTTCAGATCAATTGAGGATGTCGCGTCCTCCAGTGTTGATGAATTGACAACTATAAATGGAATCGGAGAGACCAGCGCGAAGGATTTGATTGAAACCGCGAAGGAATATCTGGAGGAAAGCTCCGCAGAAAATACAGACCAGGACTCAATTCAGGAGGATGAAGAGGAAATAAATAATCCTGATGAGAAATCTTAAAGGTCATATACCAATAAGAACCTGTGTATCATGTAGAACTAAAATGGCAAAGATGGATCTTATCCGGCTTGTCCTTAATGGAAAAGACCAGATTGTTTTTGACAGTGATGGAAAAAGAAAAGGCAGGGGTATTTATATCTGCCATAAAGAATCATGTATGAAGAAATTGTCTGCAAGGAGGAATCTAAACCGGCTTTTCAGGGTGGAGAGACCTGTTAGCATTGGATTCTAGGTATCAATACAGAATTATTTTGCAGCCATATTCAATAAATAATAACAGTGCATTCTATGGATAATTTATGACCATTGAAAATACCGGGGCAATATGCATGCCCTTATCAATTGCTAACAAATATTATCCGTTTATAGGGGAAAACAAGAAAGGCTTTGGGGGATTAGATGGCTAAAGTAAGGGTCTATGAATTGGCCAAAGAGTTAAATATTGGGAGTAAAGAACTGGTCGAAAAACTGAAGTCCGGTGGTATGGTTGTTAAAAATTATATGAGCACCCTGGATGAAGGTGAAATCAAGAGAGCCAGAGATATTTTTAATGGTACAGTTTCAGAAGTAATTGAAGAAAAGCGTATAAGAAAAAATGTTATTCGCCGGCGTAAAAAAGTCGTAAAAGTCGAAGAGGAAAAGCCTGAAGTAAAGGTTGATGAAAAGGAGGCTGCCGATCAATTATCTCCGGAAACAGAAGCTGAAATAGAAGAAAAAGGTGACCTGGAGGAAACATCTGAAGTATCACCCGATAAAGATGCTGATAAGGGCGCTGTACCTAAAAAGACTGTAAAGGCAAAGAAAAAGAAAGGGAAGGCAGACCAGGAGGAGTCTGTTGAAACGAAAGGAAAAGCTGAGCCTGATAAAAC
>JBHPCX010000013.1:0-54462 GCA_042573485.1 Thermodesulfobacteriota bacterium
TACGTGAAGGCGGCCGTACAGTAGGTGCCGGTGTTATCCACGAAATTATTGAATAAAGAGCCAATCTGCCCGGATTTAAAATCAAGGGAGAATTATTTAGATGCGAGATATCATTACGCTGGCCTGTGAGCAATGTAAAAACAGGAACTATACAACGACAAAAAACAAAAAAAAGACTCCGGATAAACTGGCCTTTAAGAAATATTGTGCTTTTTGCAGGACTCATACAAACCACAAAGAGACAAAATAATCCTGTTGCGCAGACATTTCAGGGTTTTAACAGGTTTAGAAGATAAAATAATTTTTAACAAGGTCTTTCTGGTATCAGGGTTGATACCGCCGGTTGCGAATAATGAACGCAGGCCAGTAGCTCTAACGGCTAGAGCACCGGGCTCCAAATCCGGGTGATGGGGGTTCGAATCCCTCCTGGCCTGCCAATTTATGTTTATTTAATGTTATAACTCCTGTTGGTATAAAATGACGGATAATCGAAGGAAAAAGAAAAAAGGGTCGAAAAAGTCCAGAAAGAAAAGGATTGAACCTGGTTCTGTTTCGAAAACAGACGCGATCTCGACAAACGAGGATAGTGATAAGAAAAAGGCGGAGCAATTGGCTGTAAAAAAGGCACCTGAAGTGAAAACCAGAAAAAAATCCTCAGGAACAAATTTCATAAGTGTATCTATTCAGTTTTTAAAAGATGCTAAAACGGAGTTAAAGAAGGTCAAATGGCCTACTAAAAAAGAATTAATGGCAGCAACATTAATGGTTATTGTTCTTGCTTTAATTGTGGCTCTTTATCTTGGAGTAGTCGACTTCGGTCTTATAAAGCTGCTGGAATATATTTTATAGGTTAGCAACAGAGAAATAACATGGACGAAGACAAAAATATGGAACTAAAATGGTATATCGTACATACCTATTCGGGATTTGAACACAAAGTCAAGGCGAACCTGGAGGAAAGGGTTAAAACCCTGAAACAGGAAGACTTTTTTGGTCAAGTTTTGGTACCTACCGAGCAGGTTGTGGAATTAAGAAAGGGGCAGAAGAAGACTTCCTCAAGGAAGTTTTATCCCGGGTATATCATGGTTCAAATGGTCTTGAATAAGGAAACCTGGCATACGGTCAGAAATACGGCCAAAGTAACAGGCTTTCTTGGTGGAGGGAGTGAACCGTATCCTGTTCCTAATGAAGAGGCTGAAAGAATTATCCGGCAGATGGAGGAAGGCATCACCAAGCCTAAACCGAAATACTCCTTTGAAGATGGTGATGAAATACGTGTTGTAGACGGACCGTTCAGCAATTTTCAGGGAACGGTAGAGGAAGTTAAACCGGACAAAGAGAAGTTGAGGGTGCTGATTACCATATTTGGACGACCCACTCCGGTTGAGTTGGATTTTATTCAGGTAAGTAAGATTTAAAACGAGGGTTAGAATGGCAAAAAAAATCATTGGAAATATAAAATTACAGGTAAAGGGTGGACAGGCAAATCCTTCGCCACCGATAGGACCGGCGCTTGGTCAGCATGGTGTAAATATTGCTGAATTCTGTAAGACTTTCAATGCCAGAACACAGGATAAGGTCGGGACAGTTATTCCTGTTATAATTACGGTGTATGCTGACAGAACTTTTTCCTTCATAACAAAAACTCCGCCTGCTTCGGTCCTGCTGAAACAGGTAGCCAAAGTTGCAAAGGGTTCCGGTGAACCAAACAAGGAAAAAGTCGGAGAAGTTACAAAAAAACAGGTTGAAGAAATAGCAAAGACAAAATTTGAAGATTTAAATGCCTTTGATATGGATGGTGCAGTAAAAATAATTGAAGGCACAGCTAGAAGTATGGGAATAACAGTTGTTTCCTGATTGTTGTTAATGGAAATATACAATGCTTTGTTTTCCCGTTCTTAATGATTAAAAGATATAGAGAGAAGAAAGATGCCTAAAAGAGGAAAAAAATATAGGTCCGCAGCAGAAAAGATAGACAGTCTTAAGAAATATAATTTTCATGAAGCTATTGAAATTGCACTGGATACTAATGCTAATTTTGATGAAACAATTGATATAGCCGTAAGACTTGGAGTAGATCCCAGACACGCTGATCAGATGGTTCGTGGTACTGTGGCACTTCCACACGGTGTTGGTAAAGAGGTCCGTGTGCTCGTATTCGCAAAAGGTGAAAAAGAGAAAGAAGCGCTGGACGCAGATGCCGATTATGCCGGTTCCGACGAGTATATTGAAAAGATACAGGGTGGATGGCTGGAGTTTGATAAAACCATTGCTACTCCGGATATGATGAGTACTGTAAGTAAACTTGGCCGTGTCCTGGGGCCCAGAGGCATGATGCCAAATGCCAAGCTCGGCACAGTAACCTTTGATGTAGCCAGGGCCGTAGAAGAAATAAAGGCCGGTAAGATCGAATTCAAGGTTGAGAAGGCAGGAATTATTCATGCTCCCATGGGAAAGGTTTCCTTTGGTCCTGAAAAACTTACAGACAACATTAGCGCTTTTATGGATACTATTCTCAAGCTTAAACCTCCTGCTAGCAAAGGCACCTATCTGAAAAGCATTGCTATCTCTACAACCATGGGACCTGGAGTAAAGATAGATCCTGTTTATACAAAAGAACTATCCAATAGATAATATTTCCCAATTTAGCGGGAGTTATTTTTTTTGTAAACCGGAAGTAAATATACTGTGGCAATTTATTTTAAAAATTACTCCAGAAGTTCAATTTTTTAAGGTTTTAAAAAGATAAATATTTCAGAGTTACATGTCGCGGTAAAACAATTTTTTATAAGGGAATTTATTTATTCAGTTAAATTAATACTTACATAATTGCTCCATATATAAATATAAAATGATTTATATGGAACCATTTTATTTGTTTATTGGAGTTACACGATAGTCAAAGACAGTGGGTGCGGAATCCATCATTGTGGAGGATGCTTAATTAAGCCTGCTTAGACTATGCTTTAGAGGTTTTTCTAAACAGCATACCCCTGTTTTTGACATATATAATAAACGTCAAAACAGGAGGAGGTGATAATACTTGGACAAAAAAGACAAAGGGATTCTCATAGAGCAGATGAATGACCGGTTAAAAAAGGCCCAGGCAACTTTTGTAGTTGACTACCAGGGTCTTGACGTAGAATCCATGAACAAGATCAGAAACGAACTCCGGAAAATTGATGTGGAGTTCTACGTTATCAAAAACAGGCTTTTAAAGCTGGCGAGCAAGGAAACTGATACAGAGACGATTGCTGATCAATTTGTTGGACCATGTGCCCTGGCGATCACCTATGATGACATAGTATCCCCGGCTAAAGCACTTGTCGACCTGAAAAAAGATCTGAACAACCTTGACCTAAAAGTAGGGCAGATATCCGGGAAATTAATGGATCTGGAAGGCATTAAAAAACTTGCGAAATTACCGGGAAGAGAACAATTGCTGTCACAGGTTCTTTCCGTAATGCAGGCAGTACCAACATCATTTGTTAGAGTTACAAATGGTGTTCTGGTCAATTTGATGAATGTTTTAAAAGCAATTGAAACCGAAAAAGAGAATAATCAACCGGTTCCGGAAAATAATTAATAAAAAAAAGAGAAACACAGGAGGTTTATTTATATTATGGCTGATATTACAAAAGACGACGTTGTAGAATTTATCGCACAAATGACAGTGCTGGAACTTTCAGAATTTGTCAAAGAGCTGGAAGAAAAATTTGGTGTAAGTGCTGCTGCTCCGGTAGCAGTTGCCGCTGCTGCGCCGCCGGATCAGGCGGAAGCCGCTGCCGAACAGACTGAATTCACGGTTATGCTGACTGCAGTAGGCGATAAGAAAATAGCGGTAATCAAGGAAGTCCGGGCTATTACAGGACTGGGCCTGAAAGAGGCAAAAGCTCTGGTAGACGGTGTGCCCGCGGCAGTTAAAGAAAGTATTCCAAAGGATGAGGCTGATGGTATTAAGACACAGCTTGAAGAAGCTGGCGCGTCTGCTGAGATCAAATAAATCATTAAACTCAAAGCAGTATCCCCTGAGGTTATATGAGTAAAGCGGATAGATGGATTAATATAATAATGTTTCAGCCACAACATTTGAGATACAGGGAGATCCCATGAAAGAAATGGAAGGTGCAAGACTACGGGTAAGAAGGAATTTCGGCAAGATCGGTAAAACGATTGATATTCCGAACCTTATTGAAGTACAGAAGCACTCCTATGATCGTTTTCTCCAGAAGGATATACAGCCTGAGGACCGTGAAAGTGCAGGTTTGCAGAGTCCTTTCAAAAGTGTATTCCCTATTCAGGATTTCAGTGGAACTTCATCACTGGAATTTGTGAAGTATACATTTGAAGAAGCTAAGTATGATGAAACTGAATGCCTGAGCAAGGGATTGACATATGATGCCCCTCTGAGATTAACAGCTCGTTTGCTTGTTTTTGATACTGATACTGAGAATGGTACCAAGAGTATCAGGGACATTAAAGAGCAGGAGATCTACTTCGGAACAATTCCGATGATGACACGCAGAGGGACATTCATCATTAATGGAACAGAGAGGGTAATCGTTAGCCAGCTTCACAGGTCACCCGGTGTTTTCTTTGATCATGACAAGGGAAAGACCCACAGCAGCGGAAAGTTATTATATTCAGCAAGAATTATACCCCTCAGGGGATCATGGCTCGATTTCGAGTTTGACCCGAAAGACCTGCTGCATGTCAGAATTGACAGACGCAGGAAATTTCCCGCTACGACATTTCTTAAAGCTCTTGGATATACATCCGGAGAACTGCTGGCCGAATTCTATGAAACAGAGATTATTACTGTCGGCAAAGATGGCTGTTACCGTGATGCCAAGCTTGAAAATCTCTATCGAAAGAAGCTTTCAAAAGATATACCTTCCCCAAAGTCAAAAAAACTTTTGGCAAAGGAAGGAGATAAATACACAAAACGTCTCCACCGGATACTTGAAGAAGCCGGTGTCGATAAAATACCAATAAATATCCAGGATGTTGAAGATCGAATACTGGTTGATGATCTTATTGATATGGAAACCGGAGAGGTATTGATTTCGCGTAATCAGGCCCTTACACCTGAAAACATTGAGATCTTACTGGAAAAGGGAATGACTGAAGTTAAATGTCTGGTGCTCGACGCTCCCGGTGTAAGTACGACAATTCGAGACACAATGCTGCTCGATAAAATTGACACTGTTGATGAGGCAAAACTGGAAATATATCGAAAGATGAGACCGAGCAGTCCGCCAACCCAGGAGGTTGCTAATAATTTTTTCAATAACCTGTTTTTTAATATATCATCCTTTGATTTGTCTCCAGTAGGTAGATTGAAATTAAATTACAGGCTGAACCTAGAGGATGTCCCCTTTGATCTGAGGACCCTTAGAAAAGAAGATATAATCATCATTGTTAAAGAACTCATTCGTCTGAAGAATTCTGAAGCGGCTGTTGATGATATTGATAATCTTGGTAATAGACGGGTAAGGGCAGTCGGTGAACTTCTTGAAAACCAGTATAGAATCGGGCTTGTGAGGATGGAGAGGGCTATAAAGGAGAGAATGAGTCTCCAGGAGGTTGAGACCCTGATGCCCCATGACCTCATTAATTCGAAACCGGTATCAGCGGTAGTAAAGGAATTTTTTGGAACAAGCCAGCTTTCACAATTTATGGACCAAACCAATCCATTATCTGAAGTAACACATAAAAGAAGATTAAGCGCACTGGGACCGGGCGGCTTAACCCGGGAGAGAGCAGGATTTGAAGTTCGTGACGTCCATCCAACCCATTATGGAAGGATCTGCCCGATTGAGACACCTGAAGGTCCGAATATTGGATTGATTGTATCCCTCAGTACTTTCGCGAGAGTGAATGAGTATGGTTTTATAGAGACACCTTACAGGTATGTGAAAAGTGGAAAAGTCTCTAAAGATATAAGCTACCTTTCAGCTCTTGATGAAAGGGATTACCCCATTGCACAGGCAAATGCCCCCCTGGACCCTAAGGGCAAGTTTATCAACAATGAAGCTGCTGTCCGAATTGAAGGAGAGGCAATGAAAGTCCCTGTCAGTGAAATAAAATATATGGACGTTTCTCCTGATCAGCTTGTTAGTGTTTCCGCGAGTCTTATCCCCTTCCTGGAACATGATGACGCGAACAGGGCCCTGATGGGTTCCAACATGCAGAGACAGGGTGTCCCGTTGTTAAAGGCCAAGGCTCCTCTTGTCGGTACAGGTATAGAAGGAGTTGTAGCAAAGGATTCAGGAGTAACTGTTGTATCGGAACATGACGGTATTGTTGAAGATGTTGATTCTTCAAGAATTGTTATAAGATCAACAGCTGATGATGACAGCGAAGAGGAAGTTGTGATACATAAACTGGTAAAATACCAGAGATCCAACCAGAATACCTGTTATAACCAGAAACCCATTGTAAGGAAGGGTGATCTGGTTAAAAAGAACCAGATTATTGCTGACGGTCCAGCGACAGAAATGGGAGAACTGGCCCTAGGCCAGAATGTTATGGTGGCTTTTATGTCCTGGGGTGGATACAACTTTGAGGACTCTATTATTGTAAGTGAACGGGTTGTAAAGGAAGATATATATACTTCAATTCATATTGAAGAGTTTGAAGTTGTTTCCAGAGACACAAAACTCGGAAAAGAGGAAATCACAAAAGATATCCCGAATGTTGGGGAGGAGGCCTTAAGAAATCTCGATGAAAGCGGGATAGTCAAAATTGGTGCAGAAGTTGAAGTAGGCGATATCCTTGTCGGGAAAATTACGCCAAAAGGCGAAACACAGCTCTCACCGGAAGAGAAACTGCTTCGTGCTATTTTTGGAGATAAGGCCGGTGATGTCAAAGATACCTCTCTGCGTGTACCGCCGGGTGTTGAAGGAACGGTTATTGATGCAAAGGTGTTTTCCAGAAGGGGTGTGGAAAAGGATCAGCGAAGCCGGGAGATCGAAAATAGAGAAATCGAAAGGCTTGAAAAAGACAGGGCCGATGAAATTGAAATAGTTGAAAAAAGCGTGAAGAGAAGATTAAAAAGACTGTTAAAAGGAAAAATATTAAAAACTAACCTTAAAGATAATAATACAGGTAAGACGCTTCTGAGTGCTAAAAAGAAAATCACTGAAGAACTCATTGACAGCATTCCTGTAAATACCTGGGACGGGGCGGACATAAAAGCCTCAATGGACCTTATCGATAAGGTGGAATCAGCAGTAGGAAAATATAACGCCAGAGTAGAGCCGGTAGACAAACTGTTCGAAGACAAAATGGAAAAAATGAGTATGGGTGATGAACTTGCTCCCGGTGTTATTAAAATGGTTAAAGTCTATATAGCCGTAAAAAGAAAATTATCGGTTGGTGACAAAATGGCAGGCCGCCATGGGAACAAAGGTGTATTATCTCGAGTACTGCCTGTTGAAGACATGCCATATTTTGAAGATGGGACCCCGGTTGACATTATCCTTAATCCCCTTGGCGTACCGTCAAGGATGAACGTCGGTCAGGTACTTGAAGCACACCTTGGATGGGCATCAAAAGAACTGGGTAGACAGATTGCTGAAGTATTCGATAATAGCGACGGTATTGATGCCTTGAAGAAAACTCTGAAGAATGCCTATTCGGTAAAGGAATATAACAATTTCTTTAAAGATTTGAATGATACTGATTTAGTGTCGACTGCTCAGCTTCTTAAGGAGGGAGTCCAGATGGCGTCTCCGGTTTTTGATGGTGTAGAGGAAGAAGAGATAGAAAAATGTCTGCAAAAGGCCGGTCTGCCCATAACCGGTCAGGCTACTCTTTATGACGGCAGATCAGGTGAAGCCTTTGATCATCCGGTAACTGTCGGTGTCATGTATATCCTGAAACTGCATCATCTTGTTGATGATAAAATTCATGCCCGTTCAATTGGTCCATATTCACTTGTTACACAGCAGCCCTTAGGCGGTAAGGCGCAGTTTGGGGGGCAGAGGCTTGGTGAAATGGAAGTATGGGCTATGGAAGCATATGGTGCCGCTTATTCTCTGCAGGAGTTTCTTACTGTTAAATCGGATGATGTCGCGGGAAGAACCCGTATGTATGAAAGGATCGTAAAGGGCAACAATATACTTGAGGCGGGGCTTCCTGAGTCGTTTAAGGTGCTTATCAAAGAACTGCTGAGCCTTGGGCTGGAATTTCAGCTTCTTGAAGATTAATAATTAAAGAATCGCGGCACAGTTTTTATACTTGCCGACTAAACTATAACATTACATTACATGGAGGAGACATTGGAAGAACTATATAACTTCTTTACGAAACCAAAGGATCCGTCAAGCTATAACGCAGTGAGGATCTCATTGTCGTCCCCTGAAATGATTTTAGAAAGGTCCTTTGGTGAAGTAAAAAAACCGGAGACCATTAATTACCGTACATTTAAACCTGAGAGGGATGGGCTGTTCTGCTCAAAGATATTTGGCCCTATAAAAGACTATGAATGTAATTGCGGTAAATATAAGAGGATGAAACACCGCGGCATTATTTGCGAAAAGTGCGGTGTCGAGGTAATCCAGTCCAAGGTTCGCCGAGAGAGGATGGGACATATAAAACTGGCGTCACCTGTTGCCCATATATGGTTTTTAAAATGTCTGCCGTCCAAGATCGGCAATCTGCTGGATCTCACATTAAAGGACCTGGAAAGGGTATTATATTTCGAAAATTTTATCATAATCGATCCCAAGGATACTCCTCTCACAAAGGGTTCACTGCTGAATGATGAGCAGCTCGCCAGAACAAAAGAAGAATATGGTGACAGGTTTGATTATGGTTTAGGCGCTGCAGCTATTCAAACAATGCTCAAAGAACTGGATCTTGAGGAGCTTTCAATAAGCCTTAGGGTCGAGATGGTAAGTACCAAGTCTGAGGCAAAAAGGAAAAAACTGACAAAACGTCTGAAAGTGATTGATGCTTTCAAATACTCAAAGAACAAACCGGAATGGACAATAATGAATGTTGTTCCTGTATTACCGCCGGACCTTAGACCCCTTGTTCCTCTTGACGGGGGCAGATTTGCCACTTCAGATTTAAATGACCTGTACCGCCGGGTAATAAACAGAAACAACAGGCTGAAAAGACTGCTTGAACTAAACGCTCCGGATATCATTGTCAGGAATGAAAAAAGGATGCTTCAGGAATCTGTGGATGTCCTGTTTGATAATGGCCGCAGGGGAAAGGTAGTAACAGGTGCGAACAAAAGGCCCTTTAAATCTTTGAGTGACATGCTTAAGGGAAAACAGGGAAGATTCCGTCAGAACCTTCTTGGAAAGCGCGTAGATTATTCAGGAAGATCGGTTATTGTTGTCGGCCCTGATTTAAGATTGCACCAGTGCGGACTTCCAAAGAAGATGGCTCTGGAGCTGTTCAAACCCTTTATATACAATAAGCTTGATGAAAAGGGTCTTGCCACAACCATTAAATCAGCCAAAAAGATGGTTGAAAGAGAAACTCCCGAAGTCTGGGATGCCCTGGATGATGTAGTAAAAGAATACTGCATATTACTGAATCGTGCTCCCACGCTTCACCGTTTGGGTATACAGGCATTTGAACCGATATTGATAGAAGGAAAAGCTATCCAGCTTCACCCGCTAGTCTGTACGGCCTTTAACGCTGATTTTGACGGTGACCAGATGGCCGTTCATGTACCCCTGTCTATTGAAGCCCAGGTTGAATCAAGGGTTCTGATGATGTCCACCAATAATATTCTTTCTCCGGCAGACGGGGAACCGATCATTGTTCCGAGCCATGATATTGTTCTTGGTATTTATTATATGACCAGGGACAAGGCATTCAGCAAGGGTGAAGGAATGATATTTACCGGTACTGACGAAGTAAGGATGGCCTATGATGCCGAAGTTCTCGGACTCCACGCGAAAATAAAAGTCAGAATCAATGGCAAAATAGAGGAGACAACGACCGGAAGAGTTATATTGAGTGAAATCCTGCCGGAAGGACTTCCTTTCTCATTAATCAACCAGGTGATGACAAAAAAGAAACTCATTATCCTGATTAACGAATGCTACAGAAGGGCGGGAATAAAGGCAACCGTTATACTCTCTGACAGGCTTAAGGATATGGGGTATAAATATTCCACCATATCAGGCATATCAATCGGTATTAAAGATGTTATTATTCCTTCGAAAAAGAGTGAAATAATTGAAAAAGCTGAAAAAGAAGTAAAGAAGATAGAGGACCAGTATAAAGGCGGCCTGATTACAAATGGTGAAAAAATTAACAAGGCTGTGGATATCTGGACCCAGTCAGTGGATCATGTTACATCGGAAATGATGAAAGAAATGGGAATGGAAGAACTTTCCGGGCCGGACGGGAAAAAGGTCAAGTCGGAAAGTTTTAATTCCATCTATATGATGTCAGATTCAGGTTCGAGGGGCAGCAGGGACCAGATGAGACAGCTTGCCGGTATGAGAGGATTGATGGTTAAGCCATCGGGTGAAATTATTGAAACTCCGATCACCTCTAATTTTAGAGAGGGTCTCACCGTTCTGCAATATTTTATTTCCACTCATGGTGCCCGAAAAGGCCTGGCTGATACAGCACTGAAAACAGCAAATTCAGGGTATCTCACCAGAAGGCTTGTAGACGTCGCACAGGATGCTGTTATTACCCAGGAGGATTGCGGCACTTTGGATGGAATCTGGGTCAGCTCTCTCATGGAAGGCGGCGAGATTATTCAGAGGGTTGGAGACAGGGTTCTGGGAAGGGTTGTGCTTGAGGATGTATATGATCCCATAACCAATGAATTACTTATACGCGCTAACGAGCTTATTGATGAAGCAAAAGTAAAATTGATTGAGGATGCGGGCCTGGAAAAAATACTGATAAAGTCGGTCCTTACCTGCCAGACAAAGGACGGTATTTGTAAAAAATGTTACGGGCGTGACCTGGCACATGGCCATGAAGTCAATATCGGAGAATCAGTAGGGATAATTGCTGCCCAGTCCATCGGTGAACCGGGAACCCAGCTGACCATGAGGACTTTCCATATTGGTGGAACAGCCAGTAAACGGGTTGAACAGACAACAATTCAGTCCCGAAATGACGGCAAGGTAAGTTTTATTAATGTAAAAACAGTTAAAAATGCCGAGGGCAATTTTATAGTTATGAACCGGAATGGTGAAATGGCTATTATAAGTACCGGAGGCAGGGAAATAGAAAGATACCCGGTTACATATGGAGCAATTCTTCGGGTCAAGGATGGACAGAGCATAAAGGCGAACCAGGTAATGGCTGAGTGGGATCCCTATACAATTCCTATACTTACTGAAGTTGAAGGAACAGTTAAGTACGGGGACATTCTTGACGGTGTAACAATGCAGGAGAAGAGGGACAATGTTACCGGTAAGATCAGCCGGTTTATTATTGAATCCAGAAAGGCGGAAGTGAGACCAAGGATGTCTATCAAGGACAGCAATAAAAAGACAGCTGTTTTGCCAGGGACGTCAAACGCCCAGGCACGTTACCATTTGCCGATTGGCGCTATTATTATGGTTAGCGAAGGTGACGCAGTCAACGCGGGAGATGTTCTGGCCAGAATCCCGAGAGAAACCACAAAGACAAAGGATATCACCGGAGGTCTCCCGAGGGTTGCCGAGTTGTTTGAAGTAAGAAAGCCGAAAGAAAACGCGATTCTCAGCGAAATTGACGGAACTGTTGCTTTTGGACAATACAGTAAAGGTAGAAGAAGGGTAATTATTACACCGGAAGTTGGTGAACCTGTTGATTATTTTATTACAAAGGGAAAACATGTAAGTGTGCTCGAAGGTGATTATGTCAGGGCCGGTGAACCCTTAATGGATGGTTCCGCGAATCCCCATGATATATTGAAGATTAGAGGATTAAAGGAACTGGCTAAATACCTGGTAAACGAGGTCCAGGAGGTATACAGGCTTCAGGGTGTATCAATAAATGACAAGCATATTGAAGTAATCGTAAAACAGATGTTGCGGCAGGTAACTGTTAAAGATGTTGGTTCATCAAGCTTCCTGCTTGGTCAGCAGGTTGAAAAATGGAGATTCGAGGAAGAAAACCAGAAGATAATCGAAAAGGGTGAAGCTCCCGCGACAGCCGAACCTTTACTGCTTGGAATTACAAAGGCCTCCCTGAGTACTGAAAGCTTCATATCCGCGGCATCATTTCAGGAGACAACAAAGGTTCTTTCAGATGCCAGTATAGCCGGGAAAATTGATAAATTAAAAGGGCTTAAGGAAAATGTAATCATGGGCAGACTTATTCCCGCAGGCACCGGTGTGAAAGAATACAGGGACCTGGATATAACTCTCAGGAATGATTGATTTTTTTGGGTAATAGATATTAGTAAAAAAATAAAGATGTTTCTATATTTTATTAAAAGATTTATTCAACGGTTTCTTTTTTGAATATAGAAATTAAACGGATAAAAAAACTTGACAATTGAATAATATATCAATAAAAAGAATGGTTCTTTAATTGCAGTTTTATAAAAGCTAAATTTAGTAAAAGGAAGGGCAAAAAAACAGAATGCCGACAATAAATCAGTTGATAAGGAAAGGTCGAAAGAAATCAAAGAAAAAGGTTAAAACTCCCGCGCTTGAGGCTTGTCCTCAAAAAAGGGGTGTATGTGTCAGAGTATACACACAGACACCAAAAAAACCTAATTCTGCCTTGAGAAAGGTCGCAAGGGTCAGATTGACGAATGGCATTGAAGTTACTTCCTATATTCCTGGTGTTGGACATAATCTCCAGGAGCATTCAGTTGTTTTAATTCGCGGCGGACGTGTTAAAGACTTGCCTGGTGTTCGATATCATATACTGAGAGGTACCATGGATACTTCGGGAGTGGAAGACCGGAGACAGGGCCGTTCAAAATATGGCGCGAAAAAACCTAAAGCTATATAATTAACAGGAGCAGGTATGCCAAGAAAAAAGTTGATAATAAAAAGAGAAATTACTCTCGATCCAAAATATAAGAGTCAACTTCTTGCAAAATTTATTAACTGTATGATGTCAAAGGGAAAAAAGAACCTGTCCCAGGCAATTCTCTATGAGTCATTTGAAATAATAAAGGATAAAACGAAAGAGGATCCCCTTTCTGTATTTCAGAAAGCCATGAATAACGTGAAACCGCTGGTTGAAGTCAAATCCAGACGTGTTGGAGGTTCAACCTATCAGGTTCCGACTGAAGTCCGGGCTAACAGAAGCCAGGCGCTGGGGATCAGATGGCTTATTTCATTCGCCAGGGCAAGAGGAGAAAAAAGCATGGCTGCCAAACTAGCTGGAGAATTAATGGATGCGGCTAATAAGAAAGGCGCGACCATGAAGAAAAAGGAAGATACCCACAGAATGGCCGAAGCTAATAAGGCTTTCGCCCATTACCGTTGGTAATTTTTTGAAATAGGCTTAAAATTTTATGAATAGAATTCATTATTGCTCGTAAAGGGGGATAGCGATGTCTAAAGCAAAATTTGAGAGGACGAAGCCACACGTAAACGTTGGTACAATAGGTCATATTGACCATGGTAAGACAACATTGACAGCAGCGATAACGAAGCTTCTGGCGATGAAGGGTAACGCGGAATATGTGCCCTTTGATTCGATAGATAAGGCACCGGAAGAGAAGGCCAGGGGGATAACGATCGCTACGGCTCACGTTGAATATGAGACAGATAACAGGCATTACGCGCATGTGGACTGCCCGGGTCATGCTGACTATATAAAGAACATGATAACAGGTGCTGCCCAGATGGACGGAGCGATACTTGTTGTTGGAGCGGACGATGGTCCTATGCCCCAGACGAGGGAGCATATACTTCTTGCCCGTCAGGTAGGAGTTCCAAACATTGTTGTATTTTTGAATAAATGCGACATGGTTGATGATGAAGAGCTGATAGAGCTGGTAGAGCTTGAGCTCAGGGAACTTCTCAGCAAGTATGAGTTTGATGGAGATAACATCACAATAGTTCGGGGCAGTGCGTTAAAAGCCCTTGAGACGGAAGATGCAGACAGTGAAGACGCGAAGCCGATTTTTGAATTAATGGACGCGATAGACAATGATATACCTGAGCCTGTAAGGGACACTGAAAAGCCGTTTCTTATGCCCATAGAAGACGTGTTCAGTATAAGCGGACGCGGAACGGTAGTAACGGGCAGGATAGAGCGCGGTATGGTGAAGGTTGGTGAAGAAGTAGAGATAGTAGGAATCAGGGACACTACAAAGACGGTTTGTACCGGAGTTGAGATGTTCAGGAAGATACTTGACCAGGGCCAGGCGGGAGACAATGTTGGTCTTCTTTTGAGGGGTACGAAGAGAGATGATGTGGAGCGTGGTCAGGTGGTAGCAGCACCTAAGTCAATCAATCCGCATACTAAATTCAAGGCTGAGGCATATATATTAACAAAGGAAGAGGGTGGCAGGCATACGCCATTTTTTAATGGATACAGGCCCCAGTTTTATTTCAGGACCACAGACGTAACGGGAGTAGTGACATTACCTGAAGGAGTGGAGATGGTAATGCCGGGAGACAGCGTTTCAATTGAAGGTGTATTGATAACACCGATAGCAATGGAAAAAGAGCTGAGGTTTGCTATACGTGAAGGCGGCCGTACAGTAGGTGCCGGTGTTATCCACGAAATTATTGAATAGGTTTCAATAGGGACAAAAAATGATAGAAAAAGCATTAACAAACCAAAAGATCCGGATTCGTCTAAAAGCCTATGATCATAAACTTCTTGATCAGTCCGCTTTGGAGATTGTTGAAACTGTAAGGGAAACTGGTGCCAAAATAGCCGGTCCTATACCACTTCCAACTGTTATTAATAAATACTGTGTTTTAAGATCACCTCATGTGAATAAAAAATCAAGAGAACAGTTTGAAATTAGAACCCATAAAAGACTTCTGGACATATTGGAACCCACTCAACAAACTGTTGATGCCCTTATGAAACTGGATCTATCTGGCGGTGTTGACGTAGAGATAAAACTGTAACGGAATTATGGAGTTGGAGAATTAAATGGGCAACAGGATCTTTGGTAAAAAAATCGGCATGACACGTTATTTTATTGATGAAGGTCAAAGTGTACCTGTTACATTGGTAAAGGCCGGGCCGTGTGTTGTGATTCAGAAGAAGACAGCCGATAAAGATGGTTACGAAGCAATACAGGTCGGGTTTGAAGAAAAAAAGGAAAACCGTGTAAATAAACCGTTGAAGGGCCATCAAAAGGCTGCCGGTGATAAGCTCTTTCGTTATCTCAAGGAGATAAGAGTTGATAGCTCGGATGAGTATGAAATAGGGCAGGAAATAACAGCTGATATTTTCCAGATCGGAGATATAGTTACGGTCGCGGGAAAGAGTAAGGGAAGAGGTTTCGCCGGTGTTATGAAAAGATGGGGATTTAGTGGTGGAAGAAAAACCCATGGGTCAAGGTCTCACAGGGTCCCGGGATCAATCGGTATGAGTGCTACTCCGGCAAGGGTTATAAAGGGTAAGAAAATGCCCGGAAGAATGGGATACCAGAGGACAACAATAAAAAACCTGAAGGTTCTCGATGTTAGACCCGATATCAATTTAATAGCCATAAAGGGAGCCTTACCGGGAAGCGCGGATACATTAATAGAGATAAGCAGATAAATAGAAATAGATCTAGAAAAGCTATAAACAGGAAATGACAGTGATTGACGTATATAATTTAAATGCGGAAAAGACAGCCCAAATTGAGTTGAATGAAAATATCTTCGGAGTACCTGTTAGAAAGGATATACTTCATCAGGTTGTCGTCGGCCAGTTAAATAAGAAAAGATCCGGGACAGCTTCTGTAAAAACCCGCTCCGAGGTAAAGGGTTCAAAAAGTAAATTGTTCCGGCAAAAGGGTACAGGACGGGCACGAGTTGGAACAGGTTTGACTAACACAAGAAGAGGAGGCGGTGTTGCTTTTGGTCCTGCCCCCCGAAGCTATGCTCAGAAAATACCGAGGAAGATTAAGAAAACAGCAATGACCATGGCTTTAAGCGATAAGGTTAACAGCAATAAGCTTATAGTTATCGAAGATTTTAATCTGGCTGCGATAAAGACAAAAGATTTTGTACAGGTAATGAAGAATTTTGAAGTAAAAAAGGCATTGATTGTTACTGAAGATAAAAACGAAAATCTTGAGAAATCTTCAAAAAATGTACCTTGGGTGAAAGTAATGAGACATCAGGGGATTAATGTATATGATATTCTCAATCATGATCATCTCTTTTTAGTTAAACCGGCTATCGAAAAGATTGAGGAGGCATTGATTTCATAATGGATATATACAGTGTAATCAAAGAGCCGCATATCGCAGAAAAAGCGAACCTGCTAAAGGAGCTCCATAATCAGATAGTTTTAAAGGTTGATCCAAGGGCAAATAAAATCGAGATTCGTAAAGCTGCAGAACTGCTTTTCAAGGTGAAGGTCCTTGAAGTAAAGACCCAGAATATGAAAGGTAAGAAAAGAAGGGTCGGCAGAAACATTGGTAAAAAAGCTGATTGGAAAAAGGCAGTGATTAAACTGGCTCCAGGAGAAAATGTAGAGTTCTTCGAGGGAGTATAACATTGTATTCCGCGGCTTATAAAAATAGTTAATTTTATAAGGAAATTTTGGAGAAATAAATGGCTATAAAAAGTCATAAGCCTACTTCCCCAGGCAAGAGATTTCAGAAAAGTTCAACATTCGAGGAAATTACTCGAAGCAAACCTGAGAAGAGTCTTGTACGCTCATTAAAAAAGAGCGGAGGGAGAAATTCTAACGGGAGAATAACTACCCGGCATCGTGGCGGTGGTCACAAGCGACGTTACAGAATAATCGATTTTAAGAGAAGCAAGGATGGTGTTCCTGCTAAAGTCGCGACAATCGAGTATGATCCTAACCGGTCTGCGAACATAGCTTTACTGCATTACGCCGACGGAGAAAAAAGATATATTCTTGCTCCGGCGGGAATAAAGGTCGGTGATACAGTAATCTCGGGAGAAGGGGCTGAAATTATTACGGGTAATACACTTAAACTGAAGGATATTCCCCTGGGTACTCAGGTTCATAACGTTGAACTTAACGCCGGTCATGGTGGTCAGATTGTCAGAAGCGCGGGAAGTTACGCGCAGCTTATGGCAAAAGAAGGGAAATATGCCCAGGTTAAACTTCCTTCCGGTGAAGTAAGGATGATATTTATGGAATGCAGGGCAACTATTGGTCAGGTAGGCAATTCCGCCTATATGGGTATTAATCTCGGCAAGGCCGGCAGATCCAGGTGGAAAGGCCGCAGGCCTAGCGTCAGAGGCGTGGCAATGAATCCTGTCGATCATCCTCATGGCGGCGGTGAAGGTAAATCATCAGGTGGAAGACATCCGGTTACACCATGGGGTGTTCCTACAAAAGGTTATAAAACAAGAGGAAGAAAAGCCAGCGACAAACTGATAATTAAAAGAAGAAAATAATTAAACAAGAATATTTTTTCTCAAATAAAATGGAGGAAAGGTTTTGCCAAGGTCATTAAAAAAAGGGCCGTTTGTTGATGATCATTTGCTGCAAAAAGTGTTTAAAGCACAGGAACAAAACAGCAGAAATATTATTAAAACCTGGTCAAGAAGATCAACAATACTGCCTGAATTTGTAGGATTAACTTTTGCCGTACATAACGGTAAAAAGTTTATTCCCGTATTTGTTACTGAAGACATGGTAGGGCACAAACTTGGTGAGTTCTCTATGACAAGGACATTTTATGGACACGCAGGGGACAAGAAAACAAGAGTAAAAGGTGGGTAAGTAATGGAATCAAGTGCTGTAGCAAAATATGTTAGAATTTCACCACGAAAAGTCCGCTTGGTAATGAATCAATTAAGGGGGAAAAGAGTGGAAGAAGCTATCAATATGCTATCTTTCGCTTCACAAAAAGGTGCGGGTATCCTTCTTAAGCTTATTAACTCAGCAGTTGCTAATGCGCAGCAGAACTCTGAGGCTGATGTTGATAATCTTTATATAGAAACAATTTACGCTGATGAAGGACCGGTGCTTAAAAGATTTCGTCCAAGGGCAAGTGGTAGGGCAACTAGAATTTTAAAAAGAACCAGTCATTTGACTGTCATTCTAAATGAAAAAAAATAATTTTATTGTGAGAAGAAACCAGAGAGTATATGGAGGTAAATATTGGGACAAAAAGTTAATCCAATCGGTTTCAGGTTAGGTATAAATAAGGAATGGGATTCAAAGTGGTTTGCCGGCAAAGAATATAGCAGCTTTGTATATGAAGATTACAAAATCCGAAAATTCCTGAAAAAGAAACTCCAGCAGGCAGGTGTTTCAAGAATTGAAATCGAGAGGGCTGCAAATAAGGTAAGGTTGAAGATTCATACAGCAAGGCCTGGTCTTGTAATAGGCAGGAGAGGTGCTGAAATACAGAATCTTACTAAAGATCTCAGGAAAATAATCGATCGGGAATTCTTTATTGATATTCAGGAAGTAAGAAAACCCGAGGTTGACGCCCAGTTACTCGCAGAAAATATTGCCCTCCAGCTGGTAAGAAGGGTTTCCTTCAGAAGAGCAATGAAAAAAAGCGTTACTTCAGCTCTTAGATTCGGTGTTCAGGGAATAAAAATTTCCTGTAGCGGCAGACTAGGCGGAGCTGAAATGGCGAGGCGTGAATGGTACAGGAGAGGAAGAGTGCCTCTTCACACAATAAGAGCCGATATTGATTATGGTTTCGCTGAGGCCTATACGACCTATGGAGTAATCGGTATTAAGGTGACAATTTTTAATGGTGAAATTTTACCCGATAAAAAGGATTAATTATATAAATGCTCAGTCCAAAGAAAATTAAATATCGCAGAAAGCAAAAAGGCAAAATGAAAGGCAAAGCAGCCAGAGGCAGCAGTCTTGAATTTGGTGAGTACGGTTTGCAGGCAACCGAATGCGGTTTAATGTCTGCCCAACAGATCGAGTCTGCTCGAGTTGCTATTACAAGGCATGTAAAGCGCGGCGGAAAAATCTGGATAAGGATTTTCCCGGATAAGCCAATTACTAAAAAGCCCCTTGAAACCAGGATGGGAAAAGGTAAAGGTGCGACGGAAGCCTGGGTTGCAGTTGTTAAACCGGGCCGGATACTTTATGAGATGGAAGGTGTCGGGGAGAGTGTAGCCGTAGAGGCATTTAGGCTGGCCGGTCATAAATTGCCTTTTGGTACACGATTTGTCAGCAGGAGATAATGATGAAAGCAAAAGAGTTACGAGATATGGATATTCAGGAACTTGTTGAAAAAGAGTCATCCCTGCGTCAGGAACTTTTTAACCTCAGATTCCAGAAAGCAACGGGGCAATTGGGAAATACCGCCATGATCGGTAAAACTAAAAAGGATCTGGCCAGAATAAAAACCATACTGAATAAACTAAATAAATCAAGTGAAGCTTAATGAGGGAAGTATGAGAGAACGCGGGGTTAGAAAAAAATTAATCGGTGTTGTTGTCGGAACAAAGATGGATAAGACGGCTGTTGTACTTGTTAACCGTCTGAAAAAACACAATACCTACAATAAATATATTCGCAGAAACACAAAATATCTTGCCCATGACCCAAACAATATGTGTGAAACAGGTGATAAGGTAAAGATAACTGAGTCAAGACCTATCAGTAAATTAAAGAGATGGCAGGTCGTTGAAATTGTTGAAAAAGCTGAAACTATTGAATCCGATGCGGGTAAAGAACAGGATCAGGAGCAACAATAATGATACAGGTAGAAACAAAACTAAAAGTTGCTGATAATTCGGGCGCGAAACTTATCTCCTGTATTAAAGTGCTCGGAGGATCAAAAAGAAGATATGCAAGCGTTGGTGATATAATAGTAGTTTCAGTAAAAGAAGCTATACCAAATTCGAAAGTAAGCAAGGGAAGTGTAATGAGAGCCGTTATTGTCCGTACAGCAAAGGAAATACGCAGGCCCGATGGTTCTCATATCAAGTTTGATGATAACTCAGCAGTACTTATCAGTGCCCAGAATGAACCTATTGGTACTCGAATCTTCGGCCCTGTAGCCAGAGAATTGAGAGCAAAAAGATTCATGAAGATTATATCGCTGGCCCCTGAAGTACTTTAATAATGATTTTATGGAGTATTTTAAGTGCTTAAAAAACATCCCATAATTAAAAAGAACGATAAAGTAATTATCCTTTCAGGGAAAGAACAGGGAAAAATTGGTAATGTGTTGAAGGTGGATGCTGAAAAGGGAAGAGCAATTGTGGAAAAAATCAACCTTGTAAAAAGGCATTCTAAACCAAGCGCAAAAAACGCACAGGGCGGTATTGTTGAAAAAGAAGCATCCCTGCATATCTCCAATTTAATGATTATATGCAATAAATGCGCTGAACCGACAAGAATTGGAAAACGCACATTGGATGATGGTTCAAGGGTCAGGATTTGCAAAAAGTGTAGTGAAATATTGGATGATTAATATTCATCAATAATGTCAATATCCTAATTAATTACATTGATTGAAAGACAGGAGTTACAGTTGTCCAGGCTGAAAGAAAAATATGAAAAAGAAGTCGTACCGGCTTTGATTAATGAATTCGGTTATACAAGCAGCATGGCGGTTCCCCGAATAAAAAAAGTTGTTTTGAACATGGGGATCGGTGAGGCGATATATAATATAAAAGTGCTTGATAACGCAGTGGAAGAACTGGCATTGATTGCCGGCCAGAAAGCTGTGATCAGGAAGGCGAAGAAGTCGATAGCTAGTTTTAAATTAAGAGAAGGAATGCCTATTGGCTGTTCTGTAACATTAAGAAGATCCAAAATGTATGATTTTTTGGACAAATTATTTAATGTCGCTCTTCCCAGAGTCAGAGATTTCAGGGGCTTGCCAAAAAAGATATTTGATGGACGGGCTAACTGCTCACTGGGGATTAAGGAGCATATAATTTTTCCTGAAATCGATTATGATAAGATTGATAAAATAAAGGGCCTGAACATAACAATTGTTACGTCCGGGAATACGGACGAAGAAGGTCTATTTTTACTAAAATCATTAGGAATGCCTTTTAAAAACTAGTAGGGAGGATGACTTGGCAAAAAAGTCCCTTATAGCAAAAGCTAAAAGAAAACCAAAATTTTCAACTCGTAAATATAACCGTTGTCCTATATGTGGAAGGCCGAGGGCTTTCTTACGAAAATTCGGGATATGTCGGATTTGTTTCAGGAATATGGCTCTTAGCGGAGAGATTCCGGGTGTAGTAAAATCGAGTTGGTAATAATTTACATTTGCCGGTAAAGGCTGATGTTTTTTACTTAAGAATCTCTCAGGAAGTTTATTAAAAAGTCATAAGGAGTATTTTAAATGGGAATGACAGACCCAATTGCGGATATGCTTACCAGAATAAGGAACGCTCTGATGGCATCATATGAGACAGTTGATGTTCCGAGTTCGAGAATGAAAGTAAGTATCGCGAAGGTGCTAAAAGCCGAAGGTTTTATTAAGAACTTTAAACTTGTCGAAGATAAGAAACAGGGCATTATAAAAATCTATTTCAAATACGATGAAAAAGGTGAACCGATTCTCGGCGGCCTGAAGAGAGTAAGTAAGCCCGGATGTAGAATTTATACCAAAGGTGATAGAGTTCCACAGGTCCTTAACGGATATGGAGTTAATATCCTTTCAACGTCAAAGGGCATTGTAACGGACAGACAGGCAAGAAAGTTAGGTGTAGGCGGCGAGATTCTTTGTTCAGTCTGGTAAGATTGAATAACCTTTCAGTATTCGTTTTATGATTTTTATTAGGGGAGGTTTTAAATGTCACGTATAGGCAAAATGCCTATTCTAATTCCAAAAGGTGTTAAGGTCGATTTCAATGGAGACCTTTTATCTGTAAAGGGTCCAAAGGGTGAACTTAAAAGGTCTATCCATCCGAAGGTGAATCTGGATATGGAGAATGATCAGATATTGCTTACAACCAATGACGACAGCAAAGAATCCAAATCCTTTCATGGTTTGTTCAGGGCGCTGATCGCTAATATGGTAACCGGAGTAACAGATGGATTTGAAAGGGCTCTTGAGATAGTTGGAGTAGGTTACAGGGGTGAAGTATCAGGGAGAACGGCTACTTTTCATCTCGGTTACTCCCATCCAATTATTTTTGAATTACCTGATGGAATAGATGCGGCAATTGATAAATCCAAGATAACTCTAAAAGGCATTGATAAAGAGCTTTTAGGCAGAACCGCAGCTAAAATAAGAAGCTTCAGAAAACCGGAACCATATAAGGGTAAAGGTATAAAATATACCGATGAGACAATAAAGCGTAAAGCAGGTAAAACAGGAGCCAAGGAGTAGGCTTTATTAATAATACAGGATAGTAATAATGGCATCAATCAGCAGGACAAAAGCTAGAGAAAAAAGAAAAAAAAGAGTTCGCCGCAAGGTTCTTGGAACAACTGAAAAACCAAGACTTTCAGTATTTCGAAGCTCAAAGAACATTTATGCTCAAATTATAGATGACATCAGCTACAACACCCTGGTTCAGGTATCTTCAATATCTCGTGACGTAAAGGATGACTTGAAGGGTAAGGGTGGAAATAAAGAGGGTGCTGCTGTTGTAGGGAAATTAATCGCGCAGAAGGCCTTGGAAAAAGGGATTAAAAAGGTAGTATTCGATAGAAATGGATTCCTGTACCACGGCAGAGTAAAATCTCTCGCGGATTCAGCCAGGGAAAATGGTCTGGAGTTTTAACTCCTGACTCCGATTATTCGAATTAAGCCATTAAGGAGACAGTCATTGTACAAAGAAGAAACCGAAGATGAATTAATAGAAAAAGTTGTTCATATCAACCGTGTAGCTAAAGTTGTCAAAGGCGGACGAAGGTTTAGTTTCAGCGCCATAGTAATTGTTGGAGATGGTAAAGGGCTGGTCGGTTGTGGCCTTGGAAAAGCTAATGAAGTCCCCGAAGCAATAAGGAAAGGTGCTGAGAAAGCCAGGAAGAATATGCAGCCGGTTAGTATAGTTGATGGTTCTATTTCTCACGAGGTAATTGGAAAATGGGGTGCCGGCCGTGTTTTAATAAAACCTGCCGGACCCGGAACCGGTGTTATCGCCGGTGGAGCTGTTAGAGCAGTGCTTGAAGCTGTTGGTATACAGAATATCCTTACTAAATGCCTTGGATCTCATAATCCTCACAACCTTGTTAAAGCAACCATAAAAGGGCTTTGCTCCTTAAAAAGTCCTGAAGAAATTGCCAGGCGAAGGAATAAAAATTTAGAAGAACTGTTTAATTGATAAGTATAAAAGAGATTTAATTATGTCAGATAAAATAAAGGTTACTCTGGTAAAAAGTGGAATTGGAAAGAATAAAAAGATCAGAGCAACGCTAAAGGGCCTAGGATTAACAAAACTTAACAAGACTGTAAGTCTTAATAATACTGCCGCTATCAGAGGGATGATTAATAAAGTGTCATTCATGGTAAGGGTAGATAATTAATAATTGGGAGACAGTAATGAAGTTAAATGATCTTTCCCCTGCTAAAGGTTCAAAGAGAAACAGGAAAAGAGTTGGTAGAGGGCCTGGTTCCGGTTCCGGTAAGACTTCTTCCCGGGGACATAAAGGACAGAAATCGCGTTCAGGCGCAAGCATTCGGCCCGGATTTGAAGGCGGCCAGATGCCGCTTCAGCGAAGACTGCCTAAAAGAGGTTTTACAAATCGTTTCAGAAAAGTATATGACCTCATCAACGTAAAAGATCTGAGTCGATGTGAGCCGAATACTGTACTTGATATTCAAAAATTAAAGGAATTGGGATTTTACAAAGGCGCAAAAGACGGTGTAAAACTTCTTGGAAACGGGGAGATATCATATCCTGTCGAAATAACAGTAAACAAAGTAAGTAAAGAAGCCAAAAAGAAGATTGAAGCGGCTGGCGGAAAAGTAGAGTTGATTTAAATTTCATCTGGAGATAGCTTCCCTTGATCAGTAGTATTCAAAATATACCAAAAATACCGGAACTGAAAAAACGAGTCATTTTTACTCTGTTAATGTTATTTGTTTGCAGACTGGGTTGTCATATTCCGACACCCGGAATAGATGGAACTGCTCTGGCGGTTTTTTTTGACAGTCAAAAGGGCGGCCTTTTCGGGCTGTACGATATGTTCTCAGGCGGATCATTAAGCAGGATGTCAGTAATGGCCCTTGGTATTATGCCTTATATAAGTGCTTCTATTATTCTGCAATTACTGACAGTTGTTGTTCCTCATCTGGAAAAATTGAAAAAAGAGGGAGAACAGGGAAGAAAAAAGATTACACAGTATACCCGGTACGGCACCATACTTTTAAGTGTAGTTCAGGGATTTGGAATTGCCATAAGCCTGGAGAGAATGACAGCGGGTGGAGCAATGATAGTCCCCATGGGTGGATGGGGCTTCAGAATGTTGACTGTAATCACACTTACGGCCGGTACATCGTTTTTGATGTGGCTTGGCGAGCAGATAACCGAGAAAGGTATTGGTAACGGTATTTCGCTGATCATATTCTCCGGGATTATAGCCGGGTTTATACCTGCAGTAAGAAAGGTCTTTAGACTGATCAGCACTGATCAGATAAGTCCTTTTTTTATGGTTATCATCATTGTAATTATGGTGGCGGTGGTCGGTTTTGTCGTATTTATGGAAAGAGGACAAAGAAGGATTCCGGTACAATATGCCAAGCGTGTTGTAGGCAGAAAAATGTATGGCGGCCAGAGTACTCATTTACCGTTAAAAATTAATGCGGCAGGTGTTATACCTCCTATTTTTGCATCATCCATTATCATGTTTCCCGCGACAATTGCTAATTTTATGAATGTTAAAGACTGGCCGTGGTTGCAGGTGATTGTTGATAATCTACAGCCCAACATGGTCATATATAATGTTATCTATGTGATATTTATTATCTTTTTTTGTTATTTCTATACTGCTGTAAATTACAACCCCATGGACATAGCAGATAATATGAAAAAACAGGGGGGATTTGTTCCTGGTATCCGTCCCGGAAAGAATACCGCTGAATATATTGACAGGGTCATGACAAGGTTGACTTTTAGTGGAGCGATTTACATATCGCTCGTATGTATCCTGCCTCAAATTATGATGTACCAGGCCAATATGCCATATTATTTTGGTGGTACTTCCTTACTGATAGTTGTAGGTGTAGCAATGGATACTGCTAACCAGATCGAGTCACATATGCTGATGAGACATTATGACGGGTTTATGAAAAAAGGTCTTGGAAAACACCGGTAGTTTTAAGAGAAATCAGGGAGAACTAATAAGTTATGAAAGTCAGAGCTTCAGTTAAAAAAATGTGTATCAAATGCAAGATAATCAGGCGTAAGGGTGTTGTGCGTGTTATTTGTGATAACCCGAGACATAAACAGAGACAAGGTTAATTTTTTAATCTAATATATTCTGATTATTTCCTAATATCAAATAAGGAGAGAAAGATTGGCAAGAATAGCAGGCGTTGATTTACCAAGAAATAAAAGAATTGAGATCGCATTGACCTATATATACGGTATTGGAAGAACCGCTTCACAAAAAATACTTACGGAATGCGGTATCGAATGGGACACGAAATCCGATGATTTGACCGAAGGCCAGATTACAAACATAAGGAATACCATTGATGAGAAATTTAAAGTTGAAGGTGATCTGAGACGTGAAATTTCCATGAATATTAAGAGATTAATGGATCTCGGCCTGTATCGCGGGATAAGGCATCGAAGGGGACTTCCAGTAAGAGGGCAGAGGACGAGTACAAACGCACGGACAAGGAAAGGTCCCAGTAGATCGGTTATGAGTAAAAGGAAAAAATAAGGAGATTAAAACAATATTATGGCTAAACGTGTAAAAAAAGGGAAGAAGACAAAAAAAGAGAAAAAAATAGTACCAACAGGTATTATACATATACACTCCACGTTTAATAACACTATTATTACCATTACCGATAATGAGGGAAATGTAATCACATCATCCAGCGCCGGCAGACACGGTTTCAAGGGGTCCAAAAAGAGTACACCTTATGCGGCTCAGATGGCGACTCAGGGAGCATTAAAGGAAGCAATGGAGATGGGATTAAAGAATGCTGAAGTGAGAGTAAAAGGCCCCGGGGTCGGCAGAGAAGCCGCTTTACGGGCATTACAGGTAGAAGGTTTTACGGTAAGTATAATCAGGGATGTTACACCAATCCCTCATAATGGTTGTCGTCCACCGAAAAGACGAAGAGTTTAAATTATAATAAGTTTAAAGATTAATTAGGAGGCTAGGATTGGCCAGATATACAGGTTCATCATGTAGATTATGTAGAAGAGAAAATCTTAAATTATTCCTTAAGGGGGATCGCTGTTACAGTGATAAGTGCGCATTTGAGAGAAGACCCTATGCTCCAGGTCAGCATGGCCAGAGGCGCGGAGGAAAAGTTTCAGATTATCAGTTACAGTTGCGGGAGAAACAAAAAGTAAAACGTATTTACGGCGTACTGGAAAAGCAGTTCAGAAAATATTACTACAATGCTGAAAAACATAAAGGTATCACCGGTACTAACCTGCTTCTTTTTCTTGAATGCAGACTTGATAATATAGTCTACAGGATGGGATTTTCGTCATCCAGAAAACAGGCGAGGCAGCTTGTAAGGCAAAATCATTTTACTGTTAACGGGAGAAAGGTCAATATCCCATCGTTTCAGGTTTCCACCGGGGATGTTATAGAGATAAAAGAAAAAAGCAGGAAATTGAAGGTTGTTCTTGACTCCCTTGAAACTGTTGTTCGAAGGGGGATTCCAGCCTGGGTTGAACTGGACAAAGATAAACTACGCGGCACGCTGACGGCCATTCCCAACAGGGAAGACCTGACTATGCCTATGCAGGAACAGCTTATCGTTGAGTTGTACTCCAAGTAGGGATTGATTTTAAATTAATCTAAAATCTTATGGACCATAGTGGAGGTACTTTTTTGGGAGATCTTAAAGCAAGAAACTGGCGAGAGTTAATAAAACCGAAAAGCATACTGATGGAAGAAGACAGCCATAGTAATTTTTATGGTAAATTCGTATGCGAACCCCTTGAAAGAGGATTCGGTATTACAATAGGTAATGCGTTAAGACGCATTTTGTTGTCATCTCTTCAGGGAGCGGCAATAGTATCAGTAAAATTTGATAATGTTGTCCACGAATTTTCATCTATTCCCGGAGTGATGGAAGATGTAACAGAAATAATATTGAACTTAAAAGAGTTGAATATCAAACTGATTGATGTTGAAGAGGCCGTACTCACATTAAATATTGATGGAGAGGGACTGGTAACTTCAGGAGATATTGAGCCTAATGAATCAGTAGAAATACTTGATCCAAATAAACCTATTGCCACATTAAGCAAAAAAGGAAAGCTTAATATGGAAATGGTTGTTAAGATGGGTAAAGGATATGTTCCTGCTGAAAAGGATTCAGGTTCGACACAGGAAATAGGTAATATTCTTCTTGATGCGAGCTTTTCACCCATAAAAAAGGTGAATTATGTTATTACTAACGCCAGGGTAGGTCAAAAGACAGATTACGATAAACTTACCATGGAAATATTTACCGATGGGAGCGCGTCTCCTGAAGACGCTATGGCATATGCTGCAAAGATACTGAAAGAGCAGATGACGCCATTTATTAATTTTGAGGAGGAAGTTGAACCGGTAGAAGTTGAAGAGGAAGAAGAGGGAGAAAAACTGAATGAAAACCTGTACAGACCCGTTTCTGAACTTGAACTCTCAGTCAGGTCAGCGAATTGTCTTAAAAACGCTGAAATAACCCAGATCGGCGAACTTGTACAAAAGACAGAATCTGAAATGTTGAAGACAAAGAATTTTGGTAGAAAGTCTTTGAATGAGATAAAAACAATACTTACGGAGATGGGTCTTTCACTGGGAATGAAGGTTGAAAATTTTCCGCCTGCAAACACGGAAAATCAGGAGAGTGAAGAAGGTAACGAAGAGGATTAAACAATGAGGCATCAAAAAACAGGAAGAAAACTTGGCCGTAATTCAAGTCATAGAAAGGCCATGTTTAGAAATATGGTTACATCTCTTTTTAAGCATGAACAACTGGAAACAACAGATGCTAAGGCAAAAGAGTTGAAACCCATTGCTGAAAAACTTATTACACTGGCAAAGAAGGGTGATCTTCACTCAAGAAGGCTCGCGCTGTCATATATGAAAGATAAATCTGTTACCCACAGACTCTTTGAAGAAATAAAAGACAGGTATATCAACAGACAGGGCGGTTATGTCCGTATTATAAAAAAAGGTAGCAGACGTGGTGACGGGGCGAATCTGTCAATCATTCAGCTTCTTCCGGAAGATATTAAAAAGAAAAAAAAGGGGAAAAAAACAGAATCCGCTGATGACAAGAAGGTTGAGCAGGAATAAAATCAGGTTGTTAGAATGCAAATTAGAGACTAATGTTATAAATATATGAAAATTTAGTGTTTGTTAGCTTGACCATCTACTTTGACTTTGTTAGGATGAAATGAATTTTAACACTAAGAAAATAACAATATGACAGAATTAATTGTCCAACAATGGTAAAACCTCCTTACCGAATAATCGGTAAGGAGGTTTTTTTTGAGGGGGAACAGGAATTGGATGGATTTAATCATAAAGATTTATTGGGAATGGAGCAGTTATCGGTTGATGATATCAATCTTATATTAAGCACGGCTGAGTCACTGAAAGAAATTTCAAAGCGGGAGATAAAAAAAGTACCTACCTTGAGGGGCAAGACTATTGTCCACTTCTTTTATGAACCCAGCACCCGAACCAAATCATCATTTGAGATAGCGGCAAAAAGACTGAGTGCCGATACCCTGGGGCTGTCATCATCAGGAAGCAGCATTGTCAAGGGGGAAACCCTTATTGATACGGCCAGGAACATCCAGGCAATGAGCCCTGATATTATTGTTATAAGACATTCCTCCAGTGGAGCTCCTCATTTGCTGGCGGATAAAATCTCTGCTTCAGTCATAAACGCGGGTGACGGTACTCATGAACACCCTACTCAGGCGTTGCTTGATCTGCTGACCATTAAGGAGCATAAAGGCCATATTGACGGTCTTAAAGTAGCAATTATAGGAGATATTGAACACAGCCGTGTTGCACGTTCCAATATTATCGGGCTGAAAAAAATGGGGGCGGAAGTAACCATTTCAGGGCCACCAACAATGATCCCCCACAATACCGAATTCTTTGGCGTCAATATTGTTAATAATCCGGGTGAAGCAATAATTGATAAAGATGTAATTATGGTACTCAGAATCCAGCTTGAAAGACAGAGCAAAACATTATTTCCCAGCCTTAGAGAGTATTCCAACTTTTTCGGCATTAGCAATAAAAACATTAAAAACATAAAAGAGGGAGCTATTTTAATGCATCCTGGCCCTATAAACAGGGGAGTTGAACTCTCTTCTGATATGGCGGATGGTCCTTATTCGGTTATTCTTGATCAGGTTTCAAACGGTGTGGCAGTAAGAATGGCATTACTCTATCTATTGATCGGAGGAGCAAGAAGTGAAGACAATACTAATTAATGGAGAATTTGTTAACACTGTAGAAAGTATAGTTGAACCAAAGGATATTCTGATCGAAGATGGAATAATTGTCAGACTGTTTCCAAGGGGGGAATTACCAAGGAATAACAGTGAATTACAATATCTGGACATAACAGGAAAATTTGTGATACCCGGACTTCTGGATATGCATGTGCACTTGAGGGAGCCCGGAGAAGAATATAAGGAGACAATTGAAACCGGTTGCCTTGCAGGAGCGGCTGGAGGATATACCGGGATCGCGTGCATGCCGAATACTAAACCTGTTAATGACAACAGCTCAGTTACCAGGTATATTACCAGCCAGGCCCTTAAAAAAGGAATTATAAGAGTATATCCCATAGCCGCCATTACAATTGGACAGCTGGGAGAAACTCTAACAGAGTTTGGTGAGCTCAAAAGTGCGGGTGCTGTTGGTGTATCGGATGATGGATTGCCTGTAATAAACAGTGAGATTATGAGGCGTGCCCTTGAATATGCAAGATACTATGATCTTACGGTTATCACCCATTCGGAAGACAAATATCTCTCCGGCGGAGGGTGCATGAATGAGGGAAGTGTTTCAGCGAAAATGGGATTGAAGGGAATCCCTTCGGCCAGTGAAGTAATTATGGTTCAAAGAGATATTTCTCTGGCAGAATATACAGGATGTCCTGTTCATATAGCCCATGTAAGTACAGCAGGAAGTGTTGAAGTAATCCGAAAAGCAAAGGAAAAGGGCATCCCGGTTACCGCGGAGACGGCACCGCACTATTTCACTCTGGATCATTCTGCTGTTACCGGATATGATACAAACACCAAAATGAATCCCCCTTTAAGGACGGCAGAGGACATAAATTCAATAAAAAAAGGTCTGGCGGATAATATAATTGATGTTATAGCCACTGATCACGCACCTCATCACGCATTGGTAAAGGAAGTTGAGTTCGATCAGGCTGCATTTGGAATTATAGGCCTTGATACTGCACTCCCCCTCACGTTAAACCTTGTAAGAGAAGGGGTCTTAAACCTGCCGGAAGCTGTTAAAAAACTTTCCATGAATCCGGCAAATATCCTGGGAGTTGAGGGCGGCAGCCTGACGGAAGGTTCAAAAGCGGACTTATCAGTAATTGATCCGGAAGAAGAATTCACTTTAAGGGAAGATGACATTTTGTCAATGAGCAAAAACAGCCCTTTTATAGGAAAACCTATGAAAGGAAGAAATATTTTTACGATGGTAGAGGGAAAAATTGTCTGGACAAGAGACAACAAATATCCTTGTAGTTGATGATGACAGGAGCATGAGAGAATTCCTGGATATCCTTCTGACCAAGGAAGGATATAAAGTATCTCTAGCAGACAGCGGTAAATCAGGCTGTGATGCCCTGATGAAAGAACATTTTGATCTTGTTGTTACTGATATTAGAATGAAAGATGTAAATGGTATAGATGTTCTTAAAAAAGCAAAGGAAATAAATCCTGATACAATGGTTGTAATGATCTCGGCTTTCGCGACCGCTGATACCGCGGTTGAGGCAATGAAAGAGGGGGCATATGACTATATACCTAAACCCTTCAAGGTCAGGGAATTTAAGAATATTATAAAGGACACGCTTAAATCCAGGAAAAACAAAGGGCCAAGGGACCAGCAAAATTCTAATAATGACTTATTTACCCATCACTTTGACTATATGATGGGTGAGAGTCCGAAGATGCGAAAGGTATATGACCTTATTGAGCGTGTAGCGGAAACAAAAAGTAATATTGTCATTTCCGGGGAAAGCGGTACGGGGAAGGAACTAACAGCAAGGGCTATTCACAGTCAAAGTCCGAGGAAGGACAAACCCTTTGTTGTAATTAATTGTGCCGGAATTCCGGAAAATTTAATAGAAAGTGAACTGTTCGGTTATAAAAAAGGGGCATTTACAGGAGCTTCCAATGATAAAAACGGATTATTTGACGTAGCACAGGGGGGCACTGTTTTTCTGGATGAAGTCGGTGAGTTGACACCTTCTATACAGGTTAAGCTTCTGCGTGTTATACAGGAACGAACATTTACCGCTGTTGGCGACACTGAAGAGAAAAGAGTGGATGTAAGGTTTATATCCGCTACTAACAAAAACCTTGAAAAAGAAGTACTTGAAAAACATTTCAGGGAGGATCTCTATTTTCGACTTAATGTGATACAGATAGTAATGCCTCCTCTAAGGAGCAGGGAAGGGGATATCAAGTTGTTAAGCAGTTATTTCCTTGAAAAATATTCCCGGGAACTGGGGAAAGATATCAGGAAAATATCCGCATACGCAATGGATCTTTTAAGCAATTATTCTTTTCCGGGAAACGTCAGAGAGCTTGAAAACATTATAGAAAGGAGTGTCGCGCTCGAGACATCAAATATTGTCCTGCCGGAGAGTTTAACACTCTCCCACTTCCAGAGAGATATCAATGAAAGTCGTGAAAGAAGTCAACCCGACCTGACCCTGGATGGTGTGGACCTTAATACGCTGTTATCCGAGATTGAAAAGGATTATCTTTTTAAAGCCCTTGAATTATCAAAGGGTTCCAAACAAAAAGCAGCTAAACTGTTGGGATTAAGCTTGCCCACAATAAAGTATCGGCTAAAAAAACTGGGGATGTAGCTGAAATTCCTGATATTGAAGGATCATTTTCATCTTTTATGGATGAAAATGATCCATAAAGATGGTTATTATTGTTAAATAAAAAAAACTTTGGTATATTCCATAAATAATGCCATTGTAATATCTTGATTTAAAAGGATATTTGATTTTTAATGAAATATTGTTTGACATGGCATGATATTTGTATAATCTTATGTATTGCAGAAAAGAGTTTTTTTATAATTAATATAGGATTAAACAAAATTGAAAGGAGGTGAGTCTCCAAAGATTTTAGAGTCTTAATTAATTATTGATCATGATCAATCAATTTTAAATTTTGGAGGAAGCATATGTTTATTAAATTGAATAAGAAAAATGAAAAAGGTTTTACACTCATCGAGCTGATGATCGTTATTGCTATCATCGGTATTCTGGCCGCAATAGCTATTCCGCAGTTCAGCGCTTACAGGACCAGGTCTTATAACTCCGCAGCACAGTCGGATGTTAGAAACATCGCAACAGCCCAGGAAGCCTATTATGTTGATAACTCTACATATGCAGCTGATGTATCAGGTTCACTTGCAGGAGCTACATATGGTTATATGCAGTCCGGTAATGTGAATACATCAGCCGGTGCTGGTTCAACTGGTTATACAATCACCGGATTCCATTCCAGTGGCGACAAGACATACACCCTGTCAGGACCGGGTGGTACAATAGGTTCATAATTATTTTGATTGTCTAGTTATTTATAAGGGAACTGGTTATTCATTGCCAGTTCCCTTTTCCATTTTTTACTGTCAATAGAATCTTAAACAGTTACGCGAATATTAACTATCTTTATATTCTAATCAGACTTGAATTATCATCTGATTAGCATGCAATGTCTTTAAGTATTAAAGGAAATTTGATGTATAAAAAGTAAAAAGGTTAGAGAAGAATAAATGCCAGGCCTTTTTTTGTGTCTTGTCAAATATAACCAATCCCCGCTTAATCGATAATAACATTTTGAATTAATAGAGATAGAAATCCTAATTTAATAAGAGAATGATATCGATAATCCTACCTACTTACAATGAAGCTGAGAATATAGGGATCATCATTCAAGAACTCCTGAATTTATTCAAAGAGAAATCTATTGATTGTGATATAATAGTTGTTGATGACAACTCCCCTGATGGAACTGCGGATGTTGCTGGTAAATATTCAAAGGATAATCCGGTTAAAGTTTTTGTGAGAAAAAGTGACAGGGGATTATCCAAATCAGTAATTAAGGGTTTTGAACTGGCTCAGGGCGATATTTGCGTTGTAATGGACGCAGATCTAAGTCACCCTGTTAATAGGATCCCTGAAATGATCACTCCTATACTAAACAATGAGTGTGATATTTCTATTGGAAGCCGGTATATCGGGGAAGGCGGATGGAAGAATTTATCTGTAATAAGAATGACAATAAGTAAGATAGCGGGGTTTATGGCAAGAGGTGTGACAGATCTTTCAGATCCCACAAGCGGATTTATGGCGGTAAAAAAGAGCGTGATCACCGGGCTTGACCTCGACCCTATGGGCTGGAAGATTGTGCTGGAGACAGCGGTGAAGGCCAAAGCAAGGATAATAGAAATCCCGATAAAGTTTTCAGACAGAACAAGGGGAAAAAGCAAGCTCGGATTCAAAGCCCAGTTTGAATACATTCAACATTTATTGAAATTGTATTTTTTTCGATATCCGATTTTCCACAAGGTCATCAAATTCAGTCTTTTAGGTTTTTCGGGGCTTTTATTGATATGCTTGCTCTGGTTGTCCTGGTCGAAGTATTTTTCTTAGATACGAGATTTACAGTGATTTTTGATTAGATTCTCAAATTTAAAGCAGCTATATTTTTTAAGAATTGGCATCTAAACCTGTGGAATCAATATATAATGGAACAAATAAGGAAAATTGAAAAGCTATCAAACTTGACCAGGCTTAATAACGCTTTTCCTTTTATTTTATTATTCATTGTCTATCTGACCACAATCTGCCCCACGGTCTATCCTGGAGATAGCGGTGAATTAACTACTGCGGCATTTACCCTTGGTATCTCTCACCCAAGCGGTTATCCCCTATATGCTATTATCGGAAAGATATTCTGCCTGATACCCGTCGGTAATATAGGTTTCAGGATGAACCTGATGTCCTCCTTTTTTACGGTGCTCGCCGTATGGATCGTTTATTTTCTGATTCTCAAGATTACATTATCCCGTGTCGCTGCTTTTTCAGCATCTATATTACTGGCATTTACACCGCTTATCTGGTCCCAGACCTATGCGGCTGAGGTATATCCGCTACATGTTTTTTTTGTGGCGTTGCTTTTATTCCTTTTACATAGATGGGATGAGACAAAAAAATATTCACATCTGATATTATTCGCGTTCATTGCAGGTCTTAGTTTTTGTAACCATTTGCAGACATTGATGCTTGCACCGGCCGTATTTTTTTTGATCCTGTCAGGTGATAAAACTTCTCTTTTGAATGTGAAAAAATTATCGTTCTTAACGCTATTTTTCATAGCCGGCCTTTTTATTTATATATATCTGCCTGTTCGAACAGATGCCGGGGCGGCCATGCATTGGGGAGATCCGGACAATCTTGATAGATTTTTTGCCCACGTGTCAGGTGAGTCTCACCGAAATGTTTATGTTTTTAATAAATCACTACATGATTATCTGCTCCGCATAAAAGAGCTTCTATTTTCGGTATGGAATCAATTTGGTATAGTTCTATTGATGGCTCTATTGGGTTGGTTCAGGTTGGCATCAGTGCGCTGGAAGATATCTTTTATCCTGGTTATTCTCTTTGATTCTTTCTATACCGTGTTTTTGAACACTGTATCCCTTGAGGTTACTCCCTTTGCCCTTCCTTCCTGCATTGTACTGACGATTCTAGCCGGAATGGGCATAGCTCATATATTAACAACAATTGATTACTCGCAACGCATTAGTGAACCTGTAAAAAAGGTAATCAAAGTTGCCTGCTGTGTAGCGCCTTTAATATCACTGTTTTTTAATTTCAACCTTTGCAATCAGAGTAGAAACTATACGGCCTATGAGCACACCATAAATATTTTAAGAACACTTGACAGCGGAAATACCCTTTTCATGAATGGGGACAATAATATATTCCCTGTTACATATGGACGAATGGTAGAGGGAATGAGAGAAGATGTCACACTTTATGATCGATACAATCTATTGTTTAAGATGCCTTATATGGATGAAGACACCCTCATTTATTATGGTGATTGGAAAGAATTATGTGAAATTTTAGAGAAAAAAATATTAGAAAGAACATTGCCTCAAGGAGTCTATTATGCTGAACTTAATCGTTACTCCATATCGTTACCGAATAAATACAGGTTAGTGCCTTTTGGAGTCCTTGACAAGGTACTTGATGAAGAATTGTATTTTAATTGGAATGAAGTCAATGATATTTGGAGCTATTATGTCGAGGAAAGTATTAATGACGATTTTGAACGCGATTTTATGAACAGACAACTGACCGCACTTTTCCACTTTAACAGGGGGAAACATCTGATTTTATCCGGGGTAATCGATGCCGGTCTGAAGCGGCTGAAATTAGCTTCACGAACAGCCTATAATGATGGAACGGTTCATACACATATAGCAATGTTTCTTTCTGAGCACGGATTGTTTGATGAAGCAAAATTGGAGTTGGAAAAGGCCATGGTAAATAATAGAGACCTTGCTTTAGTTTATAATAGCTGGGGATATTTTTATTATAAATTCGGTGATTATGATAAAGCAGTGGAATTCATTGAAAAGGCTATAAAAATGAGACCGGAAAATTATATATATTACAATAACCTGGGTTATTATTTATATGAAGCAGGGAAGAAAGATTCAGCACGTATCGCTTTTGATAAATCATTGTCCATTAAAGCCGATCAGCCGCAGATCCACAATTTTATGAAAGATCAAGGATTGAAAAGGAGGGGTAGATTTAGTGGATAATTTCCATTATTTCAACCTCGATTAAAATAGCATAGAGACTACTCTTTTAATTAGATATATAAAATTCCCCCATGAACTTATCTCCTTTAATTGATAAAATAAAATTCGAGGACGAAGATGAAAGGAAAGAAACGCCTTTCGTTGAAGCCGTTTCAATTCTTTTGCGGGAATGTCACTTGAATAGGCTACTTCTGAAGGTTTTATTTTTCTCCAGTCCAATTGCTTGAGCCGGCCCTGGGCCTTTAACTCGTCCCATACTTTTGATCCTGGCATTGGATGAAAAATCGCGAATTGAGCTCGCTTAATATCAAGACTTTTGGAAAATCTTATTGTTTTTCTGATTTCATCTTTTGTTTCACCGGGAAACCCGATCATGAAGAGACCTGTCGGTTTGCAGCCAGCTTCATTCATCATTTTTATTTGCTTTCGTATTGTTTCCACACGTAAATTTTTTTGCATTAATCTGAGGACCCTGTTCGTCCCGGATTCAATGGCAACAGTATAAGTATAACATCCTGAATTTTTCATTAGATTCAAGGTTTCCACATCCAGTGAATCCAGCCGCATTCCGCTGGAACAGTGCCAATATGTATCAATACCTTTTGCTTTTAATGTGTTACAGAATGTTCTCACATACTCTTTATTGATGGTAAAGTTGTCGTCCTCAATATGAAATTCCTTAACGCCATATCTCTTTTGTAAGAGATCCATCTCTTCAAGAACATGGTCGACTGTCCTGAATCGGACTTTTCTGCCGTTTATTGAATGTGAGGCACAAAAGGAACAGTTAAATGGGCAGCCCCTTGTAGTAATAATAGGTGCTATTGGGAAAGCCTTTGCAAAGCCCTGATGCGGTGCATTTGGATATTCAGAGGGTGGAATAAGATCCCATGCGGGGAATCCATAAGAATTCAAATTATCATTATAAACAGGAAGGTTAGATTTGATTTTGGTACCTTCACGCCATACCAGGCCTGGAATTGAACTGAAATCAATGGATTTATCCCCTGAAAGCTTTTTAATTAATAGTTTTATCCCTTGTTCACCTTCCCCCCTGAAACCGAAATCAGCGTCGGTAAAGTATTCCAGCGATTCCTCAGGGCAACCTGAAGGATGGGCACCGCCTATTATTGTGACAGCATTACTATTTAACTCTTTTATAATCTTTATACTTTTTTTTACCTGGGGAACATCGCAAGACCAGACCTGAATGCCTACTAGGTCAGGATTGAAATTTTCGATGTATTCTTTAAAATCATCAAATTTCATCCGTTCCTTTGCGCAATCAAGGATACGCGGCTCAATGCCAATACTTCTCATTGCTGTAGCAATATACCCTAATCCAATGGGAGGAGAAATAATATATGTGTCGCTTATCGGGCGAACCAGGAGGGATTTCATATATCACTCCCTTTGTAACCTATTCCCCACAGCACCAGACCCAGATATCTGGACAGGAATGAGTTTTCTAAAAAATCAATTAATTTACGGTTTAATTGATTTGTAAATATCTGTAGAAACGCGCTTCCATAATAGGGTTCAATTTTTACTCTTTCACATCCAGCCGTTTGAAACATTTTTAATAACTTACTTTTTGAATAAGCCTTTCCATAAGTCACTATCAGGTTGTGTTCCTTCTTTGTAATCCGTTCAAATATGATGCTTAAAACACTGAATGGCGTAAGCAAGTATGGCACAACAGCTACGACAACCCCTCCTGGAGCACAGACTCGAACCTGTTCCTGTAAAGCCAGTTCAGTGCCGGCAAAATGCTCTATTACTCCGAGGCTGTATACAAGATCAAATGTATTGTTCTCAAAAGGAATAAAGCGAGCGTCCGCTTCTATCGCGTTAACACCTTTTTTTGTTATATACTTAATGGATTGGTGAGTGATATCAATGCCAAAAACATTATTTCCTTTTTTTGAAAAATATTCCATCATCATTCCGTGACCACATCCTACATCAAGGATTGTTTTATTAGTTAAATGAGGAAGATATCTTTTAAACATTTTTCTTGATGTATAATCAAAAAATCTTTTTTCATTTAATGAGAAATTTTCCTTGCTCCAATAATTAATTAGAGCTTGTTTGTCTTTGGTCAAGATTCACCTTGAATAAAAAATTGGTTTCAAGATTTGCGTAGAATATCCTTAATGATGTATTGGGGCCGGTTGTTTATTTTTAAATATATCCTCCCTATATACTCACCTATTACACCAAGTGACATTAAAATCAGCCCTCCCATAAGGAGTATAATAAACACGAGCGTGGTCCACCCCGGGACACTCCCATGCTGGAAGTAATAGCTTACATAATATATAGCAAGACAAAGGCCGATAAATGCCGCTCCAAACCCAATGATTGACGCGATTCGAAGAGGTAAAATGGAAAATCCGGTAACATGCTTTCCTAAGACGGAAATAGACCTGCGGAAGGAATATGTGCTCTTACCTGAAAAACGGTTATAATGCTCCACTTTTATTTTGGTAACATTATTCGTGACTGTCAAAATTAATCCGTCGATATATGGGAATGGGCCGTCATAAGCACAAATAGCTTTTGCTATTTCATTTCTCATAATTTTATATGGTGAAAGGTACATCTGTCTGGATTTATTGATAATTAATTCCGCAACCTTTCCATTAAGCCAGCTGCCAATATTCTTCCACCATTTTTGTTTCTTGGAATCAAAATCCGCGAAGCATATATCAAACCCGTCAGAGCACCTTTTATATAACGCGGGGATATCTTCAGGAGCATGTTGCAGATCATCATCCATGATTACTACATATTCCCCATTACATTGTCTTAACCCGGCCATGATAGCGTTATCCTGTCCGCTGTTTATTCTTAAATTGATACCTGTTAAATTGTCATATTCATTAACAAGCTGACAAATAATGTCCCAGCTGTTGTCAAGGCTTTGATCATTTATAAGGATCAGTTCATAATCATTTTTTAGTGTTGTGTGAATACGTTTTGCCAGTTCTTTTAAACAATCCGAACTGTTATATACAGGGACAACGATACTTAATCTGGGCACAATGACTTTTCTCCATGGTTCAATCTTCTGATGATTGTTATTCAGATTAGGGATTTTCCAGCTTATGGACCTGAAGCCTATATTTTATTAATTATATCTATTTCTCATTATCATAAAATATGTTAAACATCTTAAATATATACTCTATATTATTTTCCGACACAATACTTTATTATCATCGATGATTTAGTCCTGTCCGGGATTTTATTAATGTGGCAATAACTCATATGTTCTCAATACCAGGTGCCTGTAGCTAATAAGAGTCGCATAGTGAAAAATCAAGTATCCCCATATTATAAGTGCCATATTTTTTTTGTAGTCATCAGCGTGTACATTTATTTCTTTGCAGAATGGCTTTTTTTAATTACGAAACCATCCTTCATGTCCATGCTTAGCTTTAAACAAACGTTTTTAATCCTGTTAATATCTCCAATCCCTGTTTTTTTAGCGGGGCTGGGCGCTACTCTTTTTTTATGTGTCATCAGCTTGCTTTGGTCTAATCAAACCTATCAATATATATTGCATGCTATTAGCCGGGCTATCCCTTCTTTAATATTAGCAACCTGTCTTTTTTTATTAATTGATAATTTTACATATACAATCTTACAGTTTGGTGTGATTTCTACTAAAGGATTATGGGGGCTTTGGTACTGGCTGTTATTCCTGTTCCTTTTTTCATGGGTTTATACAAAGCTTCATGTAATCGAAAAAAATATCATTGATTGTTTTTTAAATAGAAAAAATCTCCTTTTGTCCTTATCCCTTCCATTGATATCCTTAATCGTATTCAGTATTTCTTTTTTCCTTTCTGAAACTGCTGTGAAAAACCTTTATCCCAAAGCAAAAACAGATATGTTTCTTCAACGGCCCAATATTGTCTTAATCGCCACGGACGGACTTGATGCAGAACGTATGTCTGTATACGGCTGCAAGCGGGATACAACTCCCTTTATCAGGGAGTTTACCGAAAGGAAATCTTTGTTTTGTGAGAACGCGTTTTCAAACGCGACCATTAGCGCATCGTCGATTGCATCGATGCTTACGGGTAAATTATCTACGCGTACGCGGCTGTATTACCCCCCTGATATCTTGAAGGGCCAGGATGCTTACCAGCACTTGCCAGGGATTTTACGCGGTTATGGGTATCGTAATATTGAATTTGGATTAAGATATTATGCTGACTCCCATGATATGAACATGATAAATTCATTTGACGAGGCTAATTTCAGAAAAATCAATAAAAATAGATGGGCAAAATCAAGCAACTCGGATGTTAACAATGCCGTGTATTTTTTAAATCAATTACAGGAGAGGCTGCAAACCCGCTTTAATAGAATGAATTGTAAGGAAGGTATAAAAAATCCTTTTAATATAGTTACCGGTGAAGAAGTTATACCCTACAGTAACAATCAGATATTAAACCAATTTATGAGATTTATCGATGGATCTCCATCCCCTTTTTTTGCACATATACATTTAATGGGGACCCATGGCCCGAAATTTTTCATTGAAAATCCGGTCTTTTCATATGGACAGGAACAAAATGGATTTATGATGAACGATTTTTTTGATGATGCGATATTAGAGTTTGATCTATTTTTTAAGAAAATGATTAATTCATTGGAATCTCGTGGAAAGATTGAAAATACTGTCTTTGTTATACATACTGATCATGCGATGGAATTTGAGAAAATATCACGATTACCGTTAATTTTTATTTTCCCTGATCAAGCCTATTCGGGAAAAATATCATCTAATGTGCAAAATATTGATATCCCGGTTACACTTCTTGATTATATAGGTATTCCAACTCCCTTCTGGATGAAAGGACAGTCATTGATATCGAGAAAAATTGATCGAATGAGGCCTGTTTTTATCACTTCCCATATGGATCCAAAATTCAATGAAAGAGGTTTGCTATCGGCTAATAAAAAATTTTATAATCCTCCATATTATAATTTAGGAAAAATATTCATGATTATATGCAATAACTACTATGAGCTTGATTTAAATTCTATGAGACTTAAGGTCGATAAGGTTAAAGGCCATACCGACCCCTGCGGAAATAATGCGGTTCTTGGAAAAGAGGAAATAATTAGAAGAATTAACGAACTGTTAAGAAAAAGCGGGTACGATACTCTGGAAAGCCCTAATGTCTTTCTTAGATAAAAGGTTGAAACAATAGCTATTAAACCAGGTTAATCTTTGAGCGGAGTTTTAATATATGAAAATAAAGAAACTTACCGTAATTAGTTTTTATATATCAACAATACTTATTATTTTCCCTCAGAGTTCTCTAGCATATTTAGACCTTTATACGGGGAGTTTTTTTCTTCAGCTTTTGCTTGGGGGAATCTTTGGGGGCCTTTTCTTTATCAAACTTTATTGGAGAAAGATTAAGACGTTTGGAATGAAAATATTCTCCAATAAAAAAAAGGAACATGACCTGGATGAGAAATGATGTAAGAGAATATGGATCCTTTCGCGATCCATCGGGTTTTATTTTCTATAAAAATGATTCTATCTATCGCCAGATTAACAAATCATACAGGGAAAATTATGATTTTTTAATATCTTCCAATCTTTATGATGCTCTGGTGAAAGAACACCTGTTAATTCCCCATATGGAGGTGGATGTTGAAGGCCCTTCTCCTGAGAATGAATATAAAGTTATAAAGCCAAAAAAAATACCATTTATCTCTTATCCTTATGAATGGTGCTTCAGTCAGTTAAAAGATGCTGCCCTGTGCATGTTGAGTATTCAAAAAAAAGCCCTTGAATACGGGATGTCATTAAAGGACTCAAATGCCTATAATATACAATTTCTTGATGGAAAACCGATATTGATCGATACACTTTCTGTGGAAAAGTACAAAGAGGGCCAGCCATGGATCGGTTATAGGCAGTTTTGTCAACATTTTCTCGCACCCCTGGCACTTATGAGTTTAAAAGATATCCGGCTCAATCAATTATCAAGGGTTTTTATTGATGGAATTCCACTTGGCCTGGCGAGAAAGATTTTACCCATCAGGTCTTATGTCAGGTTTTCTTTATTTTCTCACATCTATATCCATTCAAAATACCAGAAGGCTTTTTCTAATAAAACGGCTATTGATAAAAATAAAAAAATGGGGCGTTTCGGGATGCTGGGGTTACTCGATAACTTGGAATCAGCAGTGAATAAGCTGAACTGGTACCCGGGAGATACCGAATGGAATAACTATTATGATGAGACGAATTATTCCGGGGAAGCGCTGCAAAAGAAGAAGGAGATTGTTACTGATTTATTAGATAGGATAAAGCCGTCCGGTGTTTGGGACATTGGAGCGAATACTGGTGCCTTCAGCCGTATCGCCAGTGAAAAGGGCATAGAAACCATATCCTTCGATATTGACCCTTCATGTGTGGAAAAAAACTATCTTGAGTCAAAGCAATCATCACAAAAAAAAATATTACCCCTTTTGCTGGACCTGACAAATCCGAGCCCGGGCCTGGGCTGGCAGCATAATGAACGGATGTCCATTTTGGAAAGAGGCCCGGTGGATACTGTCCTTGCCCTGGCCTTAATCCATCATCTGGCCATATCCAATAATCTTCCTTTAATCCGTATTGCCTCTTTTTTTGCTGATATCGGGAAATCACTTATTATCGAGTTTGTCCCAAAGGAAGATTCCCAGGTCCAAAAACTCATTTCCACAAGAGAAGATATTTTTGTTGATTATTCAAGAAGATCGTTTGAAGAAAGCTTTATGAAATATTTTAAAATCATTGATTCAATTCCCATCGAAGGAACAGTAAGGATTTTGTACCTGATGGAAAAAGCTGATGGTGAATAAAGTTACAGCTGCTTAAATGTGACATGTTATTCAACAATTCGAAAGCACTTTTCTGAAAGCACAAATGACATCATCAATGTCATTTTCTTCTAAGGCCGCTGAGAGTGGAAGAGACAGAGTCCTTTGACCGATATATTCCGCGTTGGGAAAATCCCCGTCTTTCAAGCCAAATTTTTTTCTGTAGAATGGATGAATATTCAAAGGCAGGTAGTGAACTCCCACACCTATATTTTCAGCAGTAAGAGCGTTTAATACCCAGTCTCTGTTTTTATTAATTTTCTCTATCTCTATGAGCGGTGTGTAAAGGTGATAAGCGTGTACGCTTTCAGCTTCCGGGCCGTATGGTGTGATGCAGGGCAGATCACTAAACGCGTCATTGTATTTTTCCCATATTTTTTTTCGACGATCCCAATATGTTTTTATCCTCCTGAGCTGATGTATTCCAATCGCAGCCTGCATATCAGTCATATTATATTTATATCCGGCGTCAACAACTTCGTAGTGTTTGTAGCCGTCATCAGAGAATCGTTTCCAGGCATCTTTATTCATACCATGAAGACCAAGAATTTTTGTGCGTTCGGCGATGATATCATCGTCTGTTATAATCATGCCTCCTTCACCTGTAATTATGTTTTTTGTCACGTAGAAGCTGAAACAACCAATCTTACCGAACCTTCCTGTTTTTACTCCATGAAATTGAGTTTCAATAGCATGCGCACAGTCTTCAATGATAAGCAGATTTTTTTCCTGTGCGATAGCCATAATTCGGTCCATATCACAGCTTCGTCCGGCAAAATGAACCGGGATTATAGCTTTCGTATTTGGTGTAATTTTTCTCTCTATATCTTCAGGCATAATGTTCATGGTACGTCGGTCACAATCTGCCAAAACAGGTGTAGCCCCGCAATGGATGATGGCGTTAACCGTTGCACAAAAAGTCATTGCGCTTGTGATTACCTCATCCCCCGGACCGATGTTTGCCGCGAGCATGGATAAATGCAGGGCTGCTGTGCATGAACTTAAAGCGATTGCGTGTTTTGCTCCCTTATATTTGGAAAAATTATTTTCAAATTCATGAACCTTGGGCCCCGTTCCTATCCACCGGCTGCGCAAACATTCAACTACTTCTTCTATCTCAGGTTCTTCAATAGATGGAGACCCAAAAATTAAAAAAGAACTCTTTGAACGTACCGGATTTCCGCCATATAATGCTAATTTTGCCATACTGAGCTGTCCTTAATTTTTATCATGATATCTATTATAAACCAAAATCCATAAAGTAAAAAGACCGTATACAGCAATGAAAGATGCAACGCATAAAAGAGAAAACAGACTGATCCAATTACTTATTTTTTGTTTTAATGGAATTTTAAAGTCAAATGGCATGTAACTGGCAAATGCTGCAGCACTCTCTCTTTGTTCTTTTGTAAAGTGATCGCCGGGAGAGCAATTGTTTTCCTCCGGAAAAACGTAACAGGCCGGATTCTTTAAATTTAGAAATCCGTCTTTATCTTCCAGTACAGGTCCAGGAGACAGGTTTTTTCTAGGGAAATTTTCCAGCCTGTACCCAAAAATGGGATCATAGCAGAAGAGTTGAGAGTAGCCTTTTGTTAAAGAATCGTTTTGATGGAAAAGGATATTACCTGATTCATCAGTACAAATAGATATATTTGTTATTCCAGGTGTCCATTTATGATTCCTGGTTTCTTGATATGCCTGTAAAATCTCTGCTGGATCATAGCTCTGTTCATGATAGAAGGTTTTATCAGAAAATGTATTAAACATAATAACAGCAAAAATACCCAAAACAGATAATAAAATCTGATTTTTCATAAGAAATGGTGTGCGTTCTACAATAATTGCAGTAAGCAGTATTATGCCGGGAATATATAGGATAAACCATCTGATATACTGACCGCTGCTTTTTAGTATCGGTATACTCTTCAGAAATTGATTCCAGGCTGGAGTATAGTAATTAAGGGCGATAGGTATCGTGCAAATAAGTAGACATAAAAAAAACAATAAGGCTTTTCTAGAATCCAGACATTTCCATTTGTTTATACGTATCTTGCTGGTTTGATATATAAGTCCAATGCATAAAAGAAAAAGGGGGACTATGGTTATTCCAAATTCAAACTCGTGGCGGTCTAACAGCCATTTCATGTCCACTATTGCTCTTTTTGATAGCTCATGAGCGGGATGCAGAAATAAGGATTTGCCCAGGACAATAAGCAGGTCAGAGATATCCGTGAATCCGGGTAGAGGATAATCTGACCTTGGAAAATGGCTTAAAAAGGAAAGGGTTGCAATGAGTTTTGAAAGTGATAAGCATATGGCAATGCAGCAAGCAGTAAAAAATCTAAAAAATAGTGATTTAAGACTAAGAATACCCGGGCGAAATGTTGCTGACATCAGGCAGATGAGAATTATACCCAGGAGCATGGCGAGAAGCAGTTGTCCCATACCGGAGAAAAAAACATAGGCAATGATAACTCCTGCCATTATATTATTAAAGTATACTTGCACAGGATGAGATATCTGTTTTGACGAGGGGCTCATAATAAGATATGCACACCAGGGTAAAAGCATGAAGGAATGAAATTCCAGGTGACCAATAATAATCCGATAAGAGAAAAAACCATTAAATAGAAAAAGTGTCGCCGCTAAAAAAGATATTGAAATACTGGTAGAGATAATTCGGCGTAAAAAAAAGTAAAATCCCCAAAAACCCAAAGCCCCAAAAATAAATAAAGTTAATTTTATACTGGAAAGTGGATTCACTAAAAAAGTCAGAAACTGGGGAACAAAAAAATAAGAGTTTGCAGGATGTGGAAAAAGGGGGACACCTCCGCAAAAAGATGGTGTAAACCATGGAAGTGAAAACAGGCCGTTTGTGTTATACCAGAAGAATCCATCTAATAATGCTGGAAAGAAGAATGAATAATCGTGACCTAATTTCCCCTGGTTGTTTGGGAGGAGAAAACTGAAAATCAGGTAGTGGATAAGAATAATCAAAAAACCGGCAATGATAATTAACCTTCTATTTTGTGGTTTGATTATTTTCATTATCCCTGGGGCTAAAACCTGAGTATGATTGATTCAGTATCTATTTGTAACCTGTTTTTTTACATATATTCATGATTATTTAAGATGTCCCGGCTATTCTGTATCTAGTAGAACATTTATGGTCTCCCGGAAACCGGGCCTGTTCAATCTACTGAAATTATTGATTCAATGTTTTTATTATGGAATTTTATATTGAGATTTGCTAATAATATCAAGTTATTTATCCATGCTGGAAAAGATAAAATCCTGAATTAATCAGTTTCTGGATTGTTGAGACACCTTATATGGAAATGTTTATCAATAAACAAACCAGGGTTCAGTATTTCCAGTTCTATTTATAAATGTTTTATATAGAGGCAAGCATTAATCCTATGTCACAATATGTGATGAATATAGCAAAACATAGAAGTTTTAAATTTACATTTAGAATTATCGCCCTGATTGTAATAGGATTAATATTAATTTGGGGAAGAGCGTTTTATGGTTCTATAAGTGATTATCATAAGGCGGAAACCTATAATAATTCCAATCAAATTATAAGGGCTATAAATTTTTATGACCGCTCCATTCACTGGTACGTACCGTTTAATATATATATTCAAAAATCAGCAGAACGTCTCTGGGAAATAGGTGAAGAAGCCGAAGAGAAAGACGATATTAAACTCGCTTTGATCGCCTTCAGGACAATCAGGAGGGGATTCTATGCTTCAAGGAGTATATATCAGCCAGGAAGTGAATGGATAAAGAGGTGTGATGCCCGAATAGATTATCTTAATGGATTAGTCTCGAATGGCGAGAAGGCTGCCTCAGGCAGCTCAGGGATTGAGAAATGGCCTGTTACAGAAAACCGGAAGGATGTAAATCCAAACATAGCCTGGACCATAATACTGGAGATAGGTTTTATAGGATGGATAGGGTCAGTGATCTGTTTCATATTTAGCCTTTCCAGAACTAAAGAAGATGAAAGATATCCAGTTTCATCAGTTATTACATATACTGTGATAACCATCATTTTCTTTGCGGCCTGGGTATTTGGTATGATGAAAGTTTGATCAAGTAATTAGAAAGGATATTAATAAATAGATCTATGTTGAACGGGAAAAAGATATTTATTGTTCTACCTGCGTACAATGCTGAAAAAACCTTAGAGCAAACCTACAGGGAAATTCCTCTTGATATTGTAGATGGTGTCTTGATGGTGGATGACGGAAGTTCCGATAGTACAGTTTCTATGGCCCATACGCTGGGGATAGAAACTTTTTTGCATGACAGGAACTACGGTTATGGCCGTAACCAGAAGACCTGCTATCAAAAGGCATTGAAGCGTGATGCTGATATTGTTATTATGCTGCACCCGGACTACCAGTATACACCGAAACTGGTAACGGCCATGGCAAGTATGATAGGATACAATGTTTATGATGCTGTTCTGGGTTCGCGTATTATTGGCGGTAAGGCACTTGAAGGTGGAATGCCGGTATATAAATATATTGCAAACCGCTTCCTGACTGCTTTTGAAAATATACTTCTTGGGAGTAAATTATCTGAGTTCCATACAGGTTATCGGGCATTTTCCAGGGAAGTACTTGAAAGGCTCCCTTTAAATGAAAATTCCGATGATTTTATATTTGATAATGAGATGCTTGCTCAGATCGTCTTCTTTGGTTATAGAATTGGAGAAGTGTCCTGTCCAACCAGGTATTTTGAGGATGCATCTTCCATAAACTTCACAAGATCCGTAAAATATGGAATTGGAGTGATAATAACATCATTTAAATTTCTTTTTCATCGTTCCAACCTCCGTAAGGATCGTCTTTTTGATCCTAATGGTCGGAGACTTATAATAGATGGTTGAAGTTATATACATTATAGATGCATATACTTGCCCATCCTGTGGTGAAAAGAAATTAAAGACCCTTTTTCCTACAAGTAAATCCCATTTTATATTTGAAATAATAAAATACACCAGATGCCGGCTGGTCAGGACTTTACCTTCCCACACGGATGATATTCACAGCACCCATGATATGACAGAATACTACGGGTCGGAGGAAAATAAGTTTATACCCTTTGTCCAGAATATTCACCATAGATTTAAGCAAATCAGGGCAAAATACTTTTGATTACACTTTTATAATCATGAAATGAAAATACTAAAGAGTTGTTACTATTCACGCTGTTTTCCATTATTTCTTCTGACTATATTTGCCCTGTTATGCTATTTCAGCCAGGAGAATAAGTCAGTAACAGTTGATGAATTCAGTCATTTTCCATCCGGAATATATAATCTCAGAACTATGGATTGGCGGATGGATAAAGAGTCCCCTCCTTTAATAAAAAGTATTTCTGCTGTTCCCGCCCTAATAGCAGGGTCTAAAATTCAAACAGATAAATTTATGAAAGATCCAAACCCATGGACCCTTGGTTATGCTTTTATGTATGATAACTGGGAAGAATACATACATTTATTCCGATATGGCCGCTGCGCTATTATATTTTTTGGCTGTGTACTGGGGTATTTAATATTTAAATTCGGATCGGAATTATATGGAAGAGCTGGAGGACTATTTTCCTTATTGCTCTATGTCTTAAACCCCAATATCCTAGCTCATTCCGGTCTGGCAACGATAGATATTGGAGCGAGCTGCATAATTTTATTAAGTATCTATTGTTTCTGGAAGTATCTTAAAAGACGAGATATATACTCTTTAGTCTTTACGGGGATAGCCCTTGGCCTGGCACAGTTAAGTAAATTCACAGCATTACTCCTTTATCCAATCTTTTTTATTATTGTGTCTGTAATAGCCGCCAACAGGGTCCTTACAGCAGGGAATAATAGGTACGCTTCAAATGGAGCCACAAATAAGGAAAAATCAACCTTACCCATTATGATAGACATCGGATGGCTTTCGTTAATCTTCATTATCAGTATCTTGGTAATAAATGCCGGATATTTATTTTCAGGAACATTCACAGCTTTAGGTGATTATCATTTTTTAAGCCAAAATCTAAACACTATTTCATCACTGCTTTTTGAAGCTTTTCCTGTACCTGTGCCATATGATTATCTGACAGGATTTGATTCCCAGCTCGCCATTTCAGAAGGGAATAATCCATTCTATTCAAGTTATTTAATGGGGGAGCATTCATTAACCGGCTGGTGGTATTATTATTTTATAGCCTTTCTTGTTAAATCTCCTCCTGCATTATTAATCGTAATTCCACTGGCTATTTATTTTCATATCACAACCAGGTCATCTGATAATTTGCACGCCCGCCTTTGCTTATGGATTCCAATAGCCTGTTATATCCTTTACTTCTCGTTATTTTCCCATATATACATTGGTATTAGATTCCTTTTTCCTGTTTTCCCCCTTGTTTTTATTGCAGCAGGGATCATAGGGGGATCGTCTTTATTAACGAGAAAAAGAATAAAATATTTTATTGCAGCTGTGATTTTATCATGTATCGTTTCAGTTGTTTTCTCCTATCCTAATTATATAAGCTATTTCAATATTTTTTCAGGGGGGTCTTCCAGGGGGCATGAATGGTTGATTGATTCCAACCTGGATTGGGGCCAGGATCTTCCAAAACTTAAGGAATATATGGAAAACAATGGAATAGAGGATTTGAAACTTGGTTATTTCGGAAGAGTGGATCCGGAATTATATGATATTAAATATACTTTAGCGGAAAAAAATATCGAAAAAAGGGTTTATGCCATAAGTATTAATTTTCTTAAGAGAAAACCTTATTATCTCTTAGATAATAGAAATAAAAAGCTTATATATGCTGACAGGGATTATTTTAAAAATTATAGTAAATTAAAGCCGGTAACAGTCATTAATAATACTATATATATTTTCGATAATAGCGTGGGATATTCAAAATAGGTGATCATGGATATAGAAAAGAACCACATATCAGATAGAAATAAAAAAATTCTTCGATTATTTCTGCTGATATTACCATATAGTTCCGCTCTATATTTCTTTTCCTTTAATACTGCTGATCCTGATCTATGGGGACATATAAAATTCGGACATGATCTTTGGATAACCGGAAAAATTCCTGAATTTGATATATATTCATACACTGCTTCCGGAAGGGAATGGATTAACCATGAGTGGTTTTCAGAGCTGATAATGTATGGAGTATATAACCAGTCAGGATCTCCAGGCCTGCTCATTGTCAAACTGATGATAGGCATAACAACTTTATTTATTTTGACCAGGATAATTATTCATCGAACCTTTAACCCAATCGCATTCAGTATCTGCCTGACTCTGTCCGCGGCGATTATGTCACCGGGTTTTATGGTCAGGCCTCAATTAATTACTTTTCTTTTCGCAGCCTATTTTCTTTATGTCTTCCATACATATCTTGAGCATAATAAGAACCTGTTGTGGTCTCTGCCTTTAATTATGATCCTATGGGTCAACAGTCATGGAGGATTTTTAATAGGAGCAGGACTGTTTCCCGTTGTAGTGCTTTGTGAGATTATTTATTGCCTGTTAAAAAGATCAAATCGAAGGCATCTTCGCAGCCTGATATTCTGGTTGATCTTGACCGAGATATCCTTATTAATAAATCCCTATGGTTTTCATCTATTATCTTTTCTGTATGAATCTCTGAGTATCTCCCGGGGTATCAGCGAGTGGGATTCGGTTCGAATTCTTGACCTTTCATATTTGAGGTTTAAAATACTCGCAATCCTTTTCATGCTGTCTTTTTTTATTAATAAAAAGGAAAATAGATACTGGGAAGTAAGCATAATAGCATTAGCTATGTTATATGCTTTTCTCCACCAACGTCATACTCCGATATTTGCTATAATCGCGGCGCCTTTTTTAACGGAAAAGCTGACTGTGTTAATGAGTAAAACTTGTTTGTATGGTAGAGTTAATTCATTCTTTTCCTTTATAATTGTGAACATCGCAGTAGTTATTTTAATAGGATATCAAGTATTAGATGTTATCAGTAAACATACTAAAACAAACTTCAATATCGTTGTTGATCCCAATGTCTATCCTGTACACGCGGTTAGTTTCCTTAAAGAAAATGATATCAAAGGTAATATTTTATTGCCTTTCGAATGGGGGGAATATGTTATATGGAAGTTGTATCCGGCTTGTAAGGTATCGATTGATGGCCGTTTCAGAACAGTTTATCCGGAGAAAGTCCTGAATGATCATTTTGAAGCGATGAGGAATGGAGCAAAGTGGATTGAACTCCTGGACAAGTACCCTTCAGATATTTTTCTTGTCAGGAGGGATATTCTCCCTCAGGATATCATCGCTAATATGCAGGATTGGGTGTATATATATTCCGACAGTTTAACGAGGGTTTTTATTAAGAATGGACCGGCACAGAGGGAGATACTGAAGAATCTTGGGAAAAGAGAGTTGATCTATCCTGAAGGTGAGTTTTCCATTTACTTTCCTTAGATATTTTTTTTGATAATATCGGGATTATTATTTTATGAATATCATTAAAAAAGTATTTTATGCATATAGTTATTATCTGATTATTATCATATTAGTTACCCTGTCATACTCTCCAACTTTTAAGGGCAGTTTCATTTTAGATGACAAACCTCTAATTGAGAATAATAGCTATATTAAGTCCGGGCATTCCATTGCTTCTTATTTCTCCCAGGAGGATGGCGTCATAGATGAGATGGACCGATCGGAGTTTCATACCGGGTACTATAGACCTCTTATTAATCTGACTTATCGGTTGGATTACATAATATGGGGTACTAATGCAGCAGGTTTCAGAGCTACAAACCTTGTTCTCCACCTGATTAGTTGTTTTATCCTTTTTAAACTGACAAATTTTCTAACGAATAATCGATTGGCCGCCTTTTATTCTGTAATACTATTTGCTCTTCACCCGGTTAATACTGAGTCCGTGTCATGGGTCTCTTCACGAAATAATATTTTAGCAGCCTTATTCACTCTTTCTTCATTCTATTGCTATCTTATCTTCTGGAAAAAAAAGAGCAATACAGCATGGTTTTTCTCTGTAGTAGTATTTTTTGCAGCGATCCTTTCAAAGGAATTCGGCCTGATGGTTTTACCTGTTATATTTCTTTATCACAGATTTTTATCCAAAGAAAAAGCAGAGAGGCGCCGTGAACTTATTTCCTATCTGCCATTTGTTTTTGTTCTAATTTTTTATTTAATTCTTAGAAATAATGTGACTGGATCTGTAGTTACTCCCTTTTCTAATTCACAATTATTAAACAGCATCCTTTTTGTTCCATATCTGGTAATTTGGAACCTTAAACTTATATTTGCCCCCTACGGGTTGCATTATTTCCACGTGTCTTATCCTTTATCTTTTTTTCATTGGCAGGCGGTTATTTCATGGTGTTTATTTATTGCCATTGTTATCATTTTATGGAGCAGGAGAAAGGATAAACTCTTTTTATTTTCAGGATTTTCTTTTTTAATTTTTTTATTCCCTGTGCTTAATATCATTTCTGCTGCCTCAACTTCAGTTAACCTTATCGCTATGCGCTGGCTCTATCTGCCCATGGCATTCCTCTGTTTTGGATTCGCTGAAATTATACAGGCGGCAACAACAAAATATAGATTATTCAGCAGATGCATCTTAATCATTTTCATATGTTATTTTAGTCTATATACCTATTTTCTCAATAAGTACTTTTGGCAAAATGAAAGCACCCTTTTTAATCAGGAGGTACTGGGATTTAATAACAGCTTTTTTGCTGGTGATCTCGCGGAGAAGCTTTTTCAAGATGGGAACCTTGAGGGCGCTGAAAAATATTTTAAAATTTCGATAGAGGAATACCCTGATGAAGTCGATCATTATATAAATTATTCAGCCCTTCTTAGTGAAACAGGGAGACCTGCTGTCGCGATTGAGTATTTGAAAAAAGCTGAGAAATTAACAATGTCCCATCATAAACGGGGAGAGTGGTTTAATAATATGGGAACCGCATTTTTTAAATTAGGCGAAAAAACTAAAGCAATAGAATATTTAACTAAAGCTGTTGAATTCGCGCCGAAGGAGGAATTGTTCTGGAGCAACGTGGCGAGTATCTACGGGGAAATGGGTGATTACCATGGTTCAATAACCGTAATAAAAAAAGCTTTTGATATTTTACCGGATTCTATCCCACTGAAAACAATACTGGTTAAGAATTATATCAATATTAAGAATTTTAAAAAAGCGGCAGATATCCTCGAGAGCATACCAGTGTATGAAAAAGAAAATAATGACGAAATTAAAGAGCTGCTGAGGTTGGTACACGATAACTCAGTTATGAATGAATTGAGTCCCCTTTCAACAAAATGAGAAAACACTATCACATATTCGTTATTATTCTTTTGCCGTTAATACTCCACGCTCCTATCTGGATGGGATTTATAGATTTTTATTCGGGAGATGGTTCGGATTTAATCCCATACGTGTATGGTACAAAGTTATTTTTATATGATACATTTCAGAGTATAGGGGAAGTTCCTTTATGGAATCCTTACCTTTTGTTTGGTCAGCCGATAGTGGGCAACCCGCAGTATGGCTTGTTTTACCCTTTAAATATTCTCTTCCTATGTGTCTCATTTTTTAGAGCTCTCTGGCTCTATCAAGTTATACACATGATGATCGCCGGTCTCGGAACTTTCCTGCTGACCAGACATACCGGAGGGGGAAAATATGGAAGTATGCTGGCGGGATGTCTTTTTATGCTTAATGGACGGTTGATCTATTATATAAACGCTGGATGGGTAGATCATTTCGGGTCAATTTGCTGGCTCCCCTTACTTGTTCTATTGTCATTACAAGTATTAAAAAGAGCGGAACTCTACTTCCCTATATTGCTGGGGATTGTTCTTGCAATGACCTTTCTGGCAGGAACTCCACAGTATACACTTATGAGTTGCAGTCTTTTTGTTATCTACGGAGTTCGTCAATTTTTTTTGTACCAATCAAAAGATGAAAGGTTTTCTCTTCTATTAAGGGGCCTTCTTGCGGGTCTCATTTTTTTCCTTCTGATAAGCATCCAGTTATTTCCTGCTTTTGAGCAAACTTACCTTTCATCCAGAATCTATTCATCTGACAATCTACATGGGTTCCATTTTGACTGGAACTTAAGACAATGGTTCCGAATTCTTTTTCGTCCCGAATTGCTGGCGCATGATTTTTCCTGGGACCTTTGCGCCTACATTGGGATAGGAGGAATGTTACTATCATTTCCAGGCATTATCAGTTCCAAAAAATACC